>CAOOJO010000045.1 GCA_948496895.1 uncultured Acetatifactor sp.
GGCTCTCGCTCGTGCTGGTGCTCAAGCTCTCACTTGTAGAGGTGCTCAGGCTCTCGCTCGTGCTGGTGCTCAAGCTCTCACTTGTAGAGGTGCTCAGGCTCTCACTTGTAGAGGTGCTCAGGCTCTCACTTGTAGAGGTGCTCAGGCTCTCGCTCGTGCTCAGGCTTTCACTCTTCGCCTTTGAATAAGAATCGGACTCAGATTCCGAATTGGAGTCACTTATGGAATCAAACTCTTCCGCTGCATCTCGCCCAACATTGCTGTTGCTTTCACTCAGACTCTTAGCCTCTGATGCGCTCTCACTGGCAGCCGTGGAGTTCTTCCCGCTCAGGCTCTCAACAACGCTTGCACTCTTGCTGGCACTTTCGATTGCGTCACTGATTGTCTTCTCTCCCTCTTTTAGCGCCTTATAGGCCTCCATTGCATCATCAGTGCCGGTCACCTTATCCTTTGAGTTGATTACCCTGTCATATGTATAAGTCGTTGTAGTTGCTTTCGGAGTATAAGCAACTCCTTCCTGAATCACAAATGTATAAGCCGCCCTATCAGAACCATCTCGGTATAAGCCATAATTGCCATTAGCATCCGTTTTCAATATAAACTTACTTCCAAGGTCTTGATTGCCACCTATACTTGTAAGATTGTCTTTATACTGAAGCTTAAACTTTCCGTCTTTTATCAAAAGAGTGTAATTACTATTCGTGCTCAAAGCAAGCTTATGCCAAGCACCATTTTGATCCTGAATGACAACATACTGTCCAACCCCAGCAACTCCACCATTGCCGCCTGCTGTAGTATATGTTTTACCGTTAACAGTTGCATCTGTTGGCTTTGTATCACCACTATCTCCATTCAGTAACTCATCCGTCTTATTATATGTCGTATAATAGCCATTAGACCCATCGGCTTTCACAACAAACATTTCACGATGCTCTTCATCGTCTTCCAGAATATAAGAAATCGTCCCATCCGGATTAATCTGTCTGCTCGGATTCTTGTATTCAACCCCGTTTATTTTGACAAAAACATCCGTTGTGCCATCGGTGTTATTTATAATCTCATACTCTGTCGTCGGCGCCTTCTCAACTGGAGCATCAACCTTCTCGGGATTCTTCACATCAGTCGTTACCGTCGTCTGTGTACCGCCTGTTGCCTCATAAGACACTTCCGCCTCATTGACGGTCACTTTGCCTTCTGTATCCACAGAGTACTGATAAACCTGGGTAAGTTCTCTTCCCAATGCATCCTTATAGTAAACTGTATAATAGCCGCCGTTGTCTTCGTTCCACTCAAACCTGGTCACCTGGCCGCCGCTGGTGACAATGCCATAGTTGATGATATTCTCAGCCACAGCTTTCTGCTCATTCACCAAATCTGCTATACCACTCTCAGACAATGAAGTCAGAGTCGACTGTGCGGCACTGTAGGAATCCAATGCCATTGACTGGCTCGTGGTGAAGTTCTGCGACAAGGAGTCATGCGTGCTCTCAAACATGCTGAGCGACCTGCTGTTGGAGTCGCTTGTCGATACTGCAATCGAATTACTCTCCGAATCGCTTGCAAAAGTGGATTCTGAAGCACTTGCTACAAGGCTATCGCTCTTCTGTGCAGATGTGCTTGCCGACATACTCTCACTTGCAAAGCTGTCAGACTCAGATACCGCCTCGCTCAGATTGCTGTCAGATGTTGACAATACCTCGCTCCAGCTCTGTGACGGGGTAGCTTCCTCCTCTTCTCCACTTTCCGTAGAACCTGCCACATCCGCTTCCGACCCTGAATCAGCAGCATCCGCAGTCCCTGAATCGACACCATTCTCTGATTTTGTTTCGGTACTGTCCCCCGACTCTGAATCACCATCATCCTCTGCCAAAGAGTTATTCTGGTCAACACTGTCAGAGTTCAAAGAGTTCGCCTCTGAATTGACCGCCTCGCTCTTCTCTGTTGTATCATCCTCTTCCCCTGCATTCCCGGTTTCCTCAGTCGGCGATGTTTGTGCCCCCCCGGCTGCAGGCTGCACATCCGCCTGGCTCTGAGACGCATCGTCTCCGGCCATGCCTCCCTGTTTCTGTACACCAGACGGCGCCCCGCTCTCGCTTACCTGAATGCTTTCCGTTTCGCTCTGGCTTCCATCCTCCAGCTGCGACAGGATACTGTCAGAATCCAGATTTGCGTCGACTTCGTTGTCCAGCTCCGCCGCAAACACCACATTCGCGTCGATAGTGGCTGCGCCGAAGACGATTCCGGCCGTGCCGACTGCTTTCAGGACTTTATTCGCCTTACTTTTTTTACGGTTCTTTTCGCTCATATTCCCTCCTGTGACACTTTTTTGTCCATCTCTCGCCTGTCATCGAATAGACCTGAACCAGGGCAATCATCGCTTCCTATCGACCAGTCTTGAAACGGACCTTCCTTCTTCCCCACGTTTCTACTACAGTATAGCAAAGCGGATATTTCGCAACCTCTTTCATTTTCCACATTTCATGTATTAATTTCTCCAAAAAATGAAAAAAAATGGGAGTTTATTCGAAAAACAGGACCATAGAACAGAGCGAAAATAAAGAAACATGACAAAAGGGCACTGCCCGCGCAATGCCCAAACAAAAATAGAACTCACCACATATTCCCGTCGTCCAGAAGGCTACAGCTGATTCCGCCCCGGCCGCCGCAGCGCTTCCGGAAGTCCATATCGATCCGCGCCCCAATCTCGGCGACGTTCTCTCTCCCCGCGCCTATGCACAGCAGCAGATACTGGTCATTGCTGTACCTGGTATAGATGTCACCCCTCCGCAGGCAGCTCCGGAAAGACCTGCGCAGCTTTTCGCTCTGCCTGTCGCAGTAGCTCCTCTCTGTGGCAGGATGGCCGTTGGCGTCCAGTATGGTGCACAGGAACAGGGCAAAGCCCGCAGTACCCCCCCCTAGCAAGGGCGCGTTTCAGCATACGGAAGCAATCCAGAAAACCCAGGAGCGTACAGGCATAAGCGCCCTCCGGTGTCCCGGGCTCCATCAGGCATTTGCCGATGTCCTTTTCCGTCCCCTCCGGCTGCTGTATCCTGGCGCCAATCTCGCGGAACTGGGCCTGCTGCTTCTGGGACAGGAACCCTCCCATCTCCTGGGCATGCGCCGCGGTTTCCTGATAGACCTTCCCAGCCTCCTTATGGCGGCCCAGCGCAATGAGGCTGTCCGTCTGCCATATCTCCCACCCCTCATTGGGGCTGAGCCTGGCGGCGCGGGCTGCCGTCTTTTCTACATTCCTGTAGTCACCCTCTTCCTTCAGATAGCGCAACAGGTATTCCAGCATCCTGTTATACAGCTTCTGATAGTTCCGGCTCCTCTCTATGACCCACTGCTCATTGGCCAGCTGCGGCAGGAACTCTCCCTGATAGAACTCGCAGGCCCTTTCACAGATTTCCGCCTTCCTGCGCCTGCTCTGCTCTTCCGAGAATTCCCTGACCGCTTTTTCGAAATTCCAGACATCCGATTCCACCTGGATATCCCCGGCGAAGCGCACTATGCCTCCATCCAGGACGAGATAGTCCCCGGAGGGCAGGGGCGATTCCTTCAGATATTTGCGGAGGCGGAATATGGTATTGTTGAGGCTCGCGTTGAGATCCTCCACCTCCTCTTCCCCATAGAGGCTCTCCGCGATCTCCGCCTTGCTGAACCCCTTTCCCGGCCTTGTCATCAGAATCTGGAACAACTGGCCGAATTTCGAATTCCTCTGTCTGCCAAAGGTAAGCACCTCATCTCCATAGTTGGCCGTGAACCCGCCGAACATCCTCACAGACAATTTTCTTTCCGTCACTTCTGCCTCTCCTTTGCACGCTCTCCCATATCCGCAGGTCCGGCACTAGGCCAGCATCTCTCCCACCCTGGCCGGCTGAAGCTCATAGCAATGGTGGATCAGGATATTGTTTCCCGGGCTGTCCGCAAGGAACTTCCCTTTTATCCGGTCCACGATGATGTCCGCCTGGCCCTCAGTGGTATCAATGACCAGGATGAGATACTGGCTGCTGGAATACCTGGTATATACGTCCCCGATGCGGAGGGTAGCCCCGATATTCTCCCCCAGCCGTTCCATCAGCACGTCCTTCTCATGGGGCAGGAGGCTCTCTCCCTGTTCGTTCACCACTGTAATCAGGATGACGCATGCCTTCTGCCCGCTCCGGATGATCCCTCGCTCCAGGAAACGGTATATCCCCTTGAAGGTATCGTAATCCTGGCAATACGCCCCGGGCTTCCGAATCTGCTCGATCAGCTCCTTTCGGACGCGGTTCGCATCCTTTATATACTGATCCTTCCGCTTTTCCTTCCATTCATCCGCCCGGTATGCTTCGGCCCTCCGCGCCTCCAGCTCCTCGTCCGCCCGGCCCAGCAGCCCCCGACAGGTATCGCCGGGCTGCCAAACGGCACAGACCGCCGTCACCGTGAAGGGAATCCTGCCCCGCTCCTTCCCTCTGCCTGTACGGAAGCGGTTCTCTATGCGCTGACAGATTTCTTCCGCCTGCCCCATGTCCCTGCATCCGGGCATGAATATGAGGAATTCATCCCCGCTGCGCCTGCCGAGGATATCGTTCGGGCATATCATGTACATGAGAATCTTCGCCGCCTCCTTCAGGCATTCGTCACCTGCCAGATGGCCATGCTGATTGTTGATCCGCCTCAGATTGTCCATATCGCACAGGAAGAGCGCTCCTCCCCGGCTCTCGCTTATCATGGATGTAATCCGCGCCTCGGCAACGCTTTTCTTCAGGATGCCGGTAAGGCCGTCCCGTTCTTCCGTCGCCGGCTTTTTTCCGCCTGCTTTCTGTCCCCCGCTCAATTGTCTCACCTCATAAGTTTCGTACAATACCCCTCTGTTTTGCCAAAATTGTTACTATTATAGCACCCATAGCTGAAATATACAATAATAACCGGAAAAGATTTACCTTCCCTTCCTCCCCGCCGACAGCCTCTCCACCATGTTCCGGTTAGCCCTCAGCTCCGCTTCGTCCGAAAGCTCCGTGAGCTTCACGCCCTCCCCGTACCTGCGCGCCAGCGCCCGCTCCAGGAGCCAGTCGCAGACCTCCGGGTTCTTGGGCAGCAGCGGACCGTGGAGGTAGGTCCCGATGACGTTTCTGTAGACCACGCCCTCATAGCCGCCGTCCCCGGTGTTTCCCCGGCCATACAGCACTTTCCCCAGGGGCGTGCAGTCCCCGATGATGGTGCGCCCGGCATGGTTCTCGAAGCCCACCACCGGCGTTGCTACCAGGGGGCTCTCCAGAACCACATTCCCCACCAGGCGCTCATCGCACCGCTCTGTATGGATGTCCAGGATGCCCAGGCCCTTTATCCGTTCTTCCCCGGCCTGATAATAGTTCCCCAGAAGCTGGAAGGCCCCGCATACGGCCAGCACTACGCCCCCGTCTTCCACATAGTCCCTGAACTCCGGCCCGATCCGCTCCAGATACTCCACGGCCAGAGCCTGTCCCTTGTCGGCGCCGCCTCCCCAGACTACGATGTCCAGCTTTCCGAAGTCGATTTCCTCCCCGGCGCACAGAGGGCAGACCTCCGCCTCCATGTCCCGCCAGACAAGGCGCTGCTTCAGGCACTGAACGTTCCCGCTGTCCCCGTAGAGATTGAACAGATCCGGATACAGATGTCCTATGGTCACTTTCATTGGCTGATGCCCTCCTTCCCTGCGTTCTGCATGTCCTCCAGCAGCCTGATCGTGGGGTACAGGCCGGAGTAATTGGTGATGATATAGAGAGTTCTGCTTCCCCGCTTCGTCAGCTCCTCCACGGCCTCCCTGATGTCCCTGCCCAGGCGGCTGGCGATGTCCTCGTACTTCAGGCGCACCTCCATGTCCGCTCCCCTGCTCCCCACCGTGATGATGGAGGCCACCCCGGCCTCATGCAGGTAGGAAAAATCCACGTCCCACAGCCAGGACACATCCTCCCCGTCCAGAACGGTATCGTTAATCTGGATGATGATATCCTTTGGCCCAGGATCCCTGCGGATCAGGAATATCTTCTGCTGGAAGCCCACCGGGTTCTTGGTCAGGTAGAGCTGCACATGGGCCCCGTTGATCTGATAGGCGCACTCTCTATTGTTCCCGTAGTCAAATGCCCTGATTGCCTGCTCGAACCCCTCCTTCGGCCCGTCCACCGCCCGCAGGGCGGTATAGACGCTGAGGGTATTGTATACATTGTAAGGAGCCTGGGCACCGGACTCTATCCGCATGCCGTCCAGGGTAAAGGAATAGGCCCCGTCCCGGAACACCACGTCCGTCACGGTCATGTCCGGCTCCGGGCGCTCCAGCCCGCAGTTCGGGCAGTGGTAGACCCCAAGCTGCCCATAGTGGACGAACTCATACTCCAGCCGACAGCCGCAGCCTGGGCAGAAGACGCTCTCCCCGGTGCCTGCCGGCATGTCGTCCGCTATCTGTTCCCCGATGCCGAAGGTGAGCTTCGGGTTCGAACAGCCAGCGGCCAGCGTGTAGGAGCAGATGTCGTCGCAATTGGTGATCAGCTTCGCCTCCGGCACGGCCTGCATGGCTTTCTGAATCTGGCCGCAGGTGATGTCCACCTCGCAGGTGCGATCCAGCTGGTCCCGGAAAATATTGGTCACCAGCACGCAGTGGGGCCTTAGCTGGGGGAAGACCCGCACGGAAGCCATCTCATCCACCTCGATGCAGGCATAGTCCGCGTCCAGCTTCCCACTTTTCCCCGCAGCCTGCACGAAGGCCGTGGTGGCGCCGTCCATGAGATTGGCGCCCATTCTGTTCCAGACCACCTTCTTCCCCGACTGGGTCAGCACATGGGCCATGAGGCTGGTGGTGGTGGTCTTGCCGTTGGTCCCCGTCACCGCTATGATTTTCTCCCGCACCATGCCGCTCATCACCGACAGTATCTCCGGGTCAATTTTCCTGGCCACCCGCCCGGGGAGGGAAGACCCGCTCCCCTTTCCCAGCCTGCGGCTCATGGTATAAGCGAGCTTCCCGCACCATATCGCCAATCTGCTCCGTAATCTCATCCCGCGTACCCCGCTTTCCTTTCTAAGTCCATCCTCCAGGCTTCTCCCTGAAGCCATCTGTATTTACACGTTTTTCCGATTACCGTCCCGTGCCCTCCTCCAGCATTCTGTCATATTCCTCCCAGGGGATATACCGCCCGCCCATGCTCTCCAAATGCTCCGTATGGAACTGGCAGTCCATGAACAGGAACCGGCTGCGCTCCAGCAGCCTGGCAAAGGCGATCAGGGCAGCCTTGGAGCCGTTCTCCCGCTCCGAGAACATGCTCTCCCCGAAAAAACATCTGCCGATGGACACGCCGTAAAGGCCTCCCGCCAGCTCCCCGTCCTCGGACACCTCCACGCTGACGGCGTAGCCCGCCTGGAACAGCCGATTGTAGGCCGCCTCCATCTCGTCGGAGATCCATGTCCCCTCACGGAATTCCCGCTTGGCGCGGCACCGGTGCATGGTATCCGCGAAGTCCCTGTTCAGCACCAGTCTGAGCTTGTGCTTCTTCCAATATTTCCGCATGGAATGGGAAATATGTATCTCTCCCGGGAAAATGACGAAACGCTCCCTGGGACACCACCATAGGATCTCCTCCCCCGGGTCGTACCAGGGAAAAATCCCATGGGTGTAGGCCAACAACAGGCGCTCCACGCTCAAGTCCCCGCCCACCGCCAGCAGGCCGTCCCGACGGGCGTACATGGGATTCGGAAACGTAATCTCCCCTTTATTCAGCCGATAGACCGGCATATGCCATTCCCCCTTACATCAAAAACTATGCCCGGCCACCTGAGAGACCGGATTGCTCCAGAAGGAAGCTTCCCTCTCTGGCTGTCAGGCGGCAGTCCCCGCCCTCCTTCAGTGCTCCAAACAGAATTTCGTCCACCAGAAGCGGCTTGATTTCGCCCTGAATCACGCGCTCGATCTCCCGGGCGCCGAATTCCGCGCTGATCCCTTTTTTCTCCACCAGCCGCTCCGCCTGGGCATCCACGGACAGGTGTACGTTTTTCCGTAAAAGCATATCTGCCAGCTCGCCCAGCTTCTTCTTTACGATTCTGCCCGCCATCTGTCCGTCCATGCCCCTGAACACCACGATCCGGTTCAGACGGTTGCGGAACTCCGGCTGGAAGATACGCTTCACTTCCTCCAAGATAGCCTCGCCGCCCACGTCCTGTCCCTGGAAGCCGATGCCGTGCTTCCCGATTCGGCTGGCCCCCGCATTGGAGGTCATGATGATAATCACGTTGCGGAAGTCCGCTTTCCTGCCCTGGTTGTCCGTCAGGGTGGCGTAATCCATGGCCTGGAGCAGGACGCCGTAGATGTCCGGGTGGGCCTTTTCGATTTCGTCCAGCAGGAGCACGGCGTGAGGGGTCTTGCGGATTTCCTCTGTCAGGAGTCCTCCCTCCTCATAGCCCACGTATCCCGCGGGCGCGCCGATGAGCTTGGCCACGGCGTGCTTCTCCCCGTACTCGCTCATGTCGAAGCGAATCAGCCGGATGCCCAGCTCCCTGGCCAGGCTCCTGGCAATCTCTGTCTTGCCCACGCCGGTAGGCCCCACGAACAGGAGGCTGGCCAGGGGCTTCCCGTCCTCCAGCAGCCCGGCCCTGGAGAATTTCACCGCGTTCACCACCTGGGAGATGGCTTCCTCCTGGCCGAACACGCATTTTTTCAGGCGCTGCTCCAGAGTGGCAAGGGCCGCGGTCTCATCCCGTTCCACCGCCTGTTTGGGGATTTGGCAGGTTTTGAACAATATTTCGTCAATCAGGCTTTTGCTTACTATTTGTTTGTCTTCTTCCCCTGGAACCTCCTGTCCGCCCCCTGCAGGATGCAGCCTGCAGTAAGCCCCCGCCTCGTCTATCAGGTCGATGGCCTTGTCCGGCAGGTAGCGCTCGTTTATATATTTCGCGCTCATCTCCACCGCGTATTCCAGCACGCCCTCTTCATAGCGCACGCCATGGAAAGCCTCGTAGCTCTCGCGCAGCCCCTCCAGAATCCGGATGGCGTCCGCCGTGTCCGGCTCTTTGATGTCGATGTTCTGGAAGCGCCTCACCAGGCTTTTGTTCTTCTCGAAGTGCTTCTTATACTCTTCATAAGTGGTGGCCCCGATGAAACGGATATGCCCCTGGGCCAGGTAGGGCTTGAGCATGTTGGAGATGTCGAAGCTCCCTCCGTTCACCGCCCCCGCGCCTACTATGTTGTGGATTTCGTCTATGTAGACGATTGGGCGCTCCTCCTGGGCTATGCTGTCCATGACCCGCTTGAAGCGCTTCTCGAAGTCCCCCCGGTACTGGGTGCCCGCCAGAAGGCTCCCTAAGTCCAGCGCGAAGATTTTCGCGCCCCTTAACGGCTCCGGCGCCCTGCCCTCCTCCAGCAGGCTGGCCAGGCCGTAGGTAATGGCGGTCTTGCCCACGCCGGGCTCGCCGATGTGCAGGGGATTGTTCTTCTCCCTGCGGCAGAGAATCTGCATGGTCCGCTCCAGCTCCTGCTCCCTGCCAATCAGTGGGTTCCTTCCCTCCAGCTCATCGCCCAGGCAGGTGGCGTACTGCTGCCAGAAACTGTCCTCCGCTTCCTCCTCATCGTCCCCGTCATCCATCCCATCATCCCAGGCATCCTCGTCATCTGTCTGCCATTCTTTCTCCTCAGGGCCTGCTTTTCTTCCAAAGCCTTCTTCACCGGAGCCCGCCTCCGAACCAGCTCCGCCAAAGCTTTCTTCCTCGGAATCCCCGCCGCTGCCAGCTTTGCCAAAGCCGCAATTCCCCAAATCGGCTGATCCTTTGGCCTTCCCGACGGAGGACTCCCTCTGATTTTCCTTCTTCCTGTCGGCAGCTCTGCCCCGCCTGCCCTTCCGGGCCGCTTCCTCATAGGCGATGGTCATTTCCTGCAGCAGGTCTACCCGCTCCACCCCCTGAATCCGCAGATAGTAGACCGCGTAGCTCTCCCCTAACCCGTACATGGCGGAAATCAGATGCTGCAGCTCCATCATGGGCTTATCGCCGTTCTGGGCGGCCTCCCATCCATGGGCCAGCACATATCCCATGCCCTGGGACAGCTGCGGCTCAGTGCCTGGCTCCGCCGCCTGTTCCATATATTCCTCCAGGTAGTCCCGCAGATCCCTGTCCAGCCTTTTCCGGTTCCCTCCACAGCTTTCGAACGCCTTTACGAACACCGGATTCTCGCAGGCCGCGTATAAGGCCAGCTCCGGCGTCACATATTCAAAACGGGCGTTCTTCGCAAGCGTATAGGCTCTGTCGATGACCTCTGCCACCTCTTTTGATACGTACATGGTCACGCCTCCTCGACTGTCATCCGGAAAGGGTAACCCCCTTCTCTGGCCCGGTTCAGGGCTGTCTGTACCTTGGTCGCCGCGATGTCGTAAGGGTATGCCCCCACCGCCGCCCGGCCGCTTTCATGCACCATCAGCATCAGCCGCTCCGCCTCCGGGACGCCTTTGTGGAAGATATCGATTAAGATATCCACCACGAAATCCATGGGGGTGAAGTCGTCATTGTGCATGACCACCCGGTAATGCCTGGGCTCCCGTATATTGATTCTTGTCTTTTCCCTTGTCTCTCCCTGTACTGCCATAATACTTTTCCCGCTTCCTTTTCCGCCTTGTCCTCATCACAGAATGCTATTCCCGCATTTATGCTCCTGGTCGCCAAAGTCTGCCGGATTGCCCGGCTCACCAGCGGCAGACGCCATGAATCGGCAAGCATTTTCCGGCAATGGCCTCCTTGTTTCCCCCATATCGTAGGTGATGCCCCAGTCGTGCACATCACTTCCTCGTATCCCAGTTCCTCCCGCAGGAGGTCGTTCATCAGATATCTGCTGTAGGAATTTCCTACCTTTTCTCCAAATTTTATGTCGATTCCCCAGGTGATGGTGTAATAGGGCCTCCCCGCACTGGCTTCATTTCTAACCTTACTGAAGATTCTCTTCCCCTCGGGAATATCGATATAGGCAGCACTGCCTGTTCTTTGCTCTTTTCAGTATAAGGCTTTGCTGGGAAAATAGCAATTCTTTCTTTTTCTTTCATGAAATGATTTCAATCTATGCGCCTGTGCAGGGAGTGAGCGCAGACAACATTGCGGAGATGTCAAGGAAAAGTGTCGGATGGTGAATCATTATCCCAGCTTTTGTCTAATTGACTGCGCAATGCTGTCTGTGAATCTGACGAAAGCACAGCGCAATCCTGACAAAGGAAGTTCTGCTGTGACAATAGAGAAGCCATGGATTCCATATCAGCATGGGACTGGAGGAGGAAGGTCTTCGCAAGACGGAGGCGAAATCGGAATGGGCAGGCCGGACGAACAGGGCCTTCAGAGGAGAAAGGGCGGACATCTCCATGGAGGAAAGGGCTCGTCCGGCAGGGTGGGCGGGTTTTCGGTGATGCGCTGGCAGCAAGCGTTCCTGGATGCATCGGGGCAAAGGCCATGGATGACCGGCACGATGAGCGCGAGCCGGAACTGCGCCATGGCGGCTGCGTCCGAAAGGTTCTTTTGGCTGCTGTCCATAAGATGGTCCTCCTTGCGTGGTTTTCCACCATTATGATGGAGACGGGGGAGGAAGGCAATACCCATGGTGTGCGGTTTCAGGAAAGCGACTCATGGGCCGAACACCTGCTGGCAACAAGCCACAACGGGGAGTGACAGAGCGCAATCCTATACTCATAAAGGGATGTCTCCATTTCAATCCACACTCCCGCACGGGGAGTGACACGATTGGCTTGCCGTCATACA
>CAOOJO010000046.1 GCA_948496895.1 uncultured Acetatifactor sp.
CAACCACGAGACAGGCCGCATCATGACCCGCATCACCAGCGACCTGTTCGAGGTCAGCGAACTGGCCCACCACGGCCCTGAAAACCTCCTGATCAGCTCCGTGATGATCATCCTGTCCTTCGTCTACCTGGTGATGATCGACCCTATACTGACCTTGATCATCTTCGCCTGCGTACCGATTCTGGTGGTGGTGACCCTGCACTTCCGCAAGGCCATGAGCCGCGCCTTTGACGACCGCCGCAAGAGCAATGCCACCATCAACGCCGCGGTGGAGAGCAGCGTCACCGGCATCCGCGTGACAAAGGCCTACACCAACAGCAAGCGGGAGATCGAGAAGTTCCGGGAGGGCGACAGGCAGTTCGTGGACGCTTCCCGCAGGGCCTACCGGGCCATGGCCATGTTCCACTCCTCCACCGCCTTCGTGACGGATATCTTCAATGTGTTCATCCTGATTGCGGGCGGCCTGTTCCTGTACGCGGGCCGGATCTCCTTCGGCGATTACTCTACCTTCATCGTGTCCGTGAACCTGTTCATCAATCCCGTGAACACCTTGATCGGCTTCATGGAGCAGTTCCAGAACGGCGTCAGCGGCTTCAAGCGTTTCCTGGAAATCATGGACGCGGAGCCGGAAAAGGATGCGCCGGACGCGGAGGATCTGACAGATGTCCAGGGCGTCATCGAATTCAAGAACGTGACCTACGCCTATGACGATTCCAAGGAAGTCCTCCACGACATCGACCTGCGCCTGGAAAAGGGGCGCAAGCTTGCTCTGGTGGGGCCCTCCGGCGGCGGAAAGACCACTCTTTGCCACCTGCTGCCCAACTTCTACAAGTTGGAGGAAAAGGACGGCTCCATCCTGATTGACGGCAAGGACATCCGTCATCTGACCATGGAGTCCGTGCGCAGGAGCATCGGCATCGTCCAGCAGGACGTGTTCCTCTTCGTGGGCACCATCCGGGAGAACATCCTCTACGGCCGCCCGGACGCCACCCAGGAGGAGGTGTACGAGGCCGCAAGGCGCGCCAATATCCACGATTACATCATGACCCTGGAAAAAGGGTACGACACGGAGATCGGCGAGCGGGGCGTGAAGCTCTCCGGGGGCCAGAAGCAGCGCCTGAGCATCGCAAGGGTGTTCTTGAAGAACCCTGCCATATTGATCCTGGACGAGGCCACCAGCGCCCTGGACAACACCACGGAGGTGCTCATCCAGCAGGCCCTGGACGAGCTGTGCAAGGGGCGCACCACGCTGGTGGTGGCGCACCGCCTGTCCACCATCCGCAATGCCGACGAGATTGCCGTAGTCATAGGCGGCCGCATCACCGAGCGGGGCACCCATGAGGAGCTCATGGAGGCGGGCGGCACATACCAGCAGCTTTACTCCCTGCAGTTTCGGGAGAATGACTTTTTTGAATAGCCTCCGGCATTCCCTGCCCCTCCTTTCAGGGCAAGACAGACCAAACAGCAGCATCACAGGAGCGCCTCCCTATGGGGCCAGGCGGTCTCCTGATGATGCGGCTGTTCTGCCCTTATCTACAAGCTTACATCTGTACCTCGCTCTGGAGCCTTGCTTTCCGGCTTCACCAGTCCAGCGCATATCCTTTCATCCTCCCAGTCAGGATGGCTCTTGAGCAAGTCGTAGATTGGCGCGATGGCAGCCTTTTCCTCCTCCAGCATATCCGCGGTTTCTTCCAGGGAGATGTTTTTGGAGAGTTTCTTTCTGACCTGGCCTATCAGCTTTAGGTTCTTTCCTTCTTCTTTTCCCTCTGTCCTCCCTTCTTCCTTTCCCTCAGCCCTTTCATCTTCAAAGGCCCTGATGATGTTATACTTGAATGCCATGTCATCCTCCCCGTCTCCTGCCCAGCTTAGGATCTCCTCCACAACGGCTTCCTTGTTCCCGCAGACTGACAGCAAGATATATTTCACCCAGTTGCGGAACTCCTCCCGCTCCTGAAGACCCAGCGTGCCGATCCTGCTGTACGCCATGCGGATCGCGCCTGCCAGCTCCAGCTTTTTCCTGTATTTGTCACAATACATGATATTGTCCAATACCGTATTCGTGGACAATATATAATCCTCATCAAGCTCAGACAGATCCACCAGATAATACTCCAGGTTCAAAATATGATTCCCAAAAATATCGCCCCTGTTCTGGTACTCCCGCAGGCTCTTTACGGCCGTCCATCTCTCCTGCCCATTATAGAAGACGATGGGAACCATGGCCGGCAGCCGGAAATCCACATGCTCCCGCTCGTTTTTTCCCTTATCCAGGAAATATTTTACCAGCGTATTCACTACATATACCAGAATGCGGAAAATCATTGTAGGATCCACATAGGACTGCAGCTCCTGGAGGATGAAGATAAAAATCTCCCTGCCGCCCGGCATGTTCACCCTGTAGAGCAGGTCTGCTTCCTTCCCCTCATAATCCCGCTCCAGCATCTCTTTGTCGCAGAGGATAAGGTCGGATTCCCTCAGCTCCATCATCCAGTCCGCCTTTACATACTTTTTGAGAAAGTGCAGGAATTCCGATGGTCTTGACATGCTCTTCTTGTATCCCTTGTCATGAGGCATGCTTACTATAGGAGCTCCCGGCTTTCTGTCTCCTCCTGTGTTTTCCTGTTTTTCTGCTCTCTGAAGCTCTTCTGCCCTGCCAGCCTTTGTATTGGCCTCCTCTGTCCTTTTTGTCTTTTCCTTTTCCATTCTGTCCCCTTTCCTTTCGAAGATGAGATTCGCAGGAAAGGTCATGCAATCCGCCCTTCCTGCTTTCGGTTATGGAGTTCGTGTTCCGTTGGATACAGGCTCCCGCCCAGCAAGAAGTTCGATACAACAGGCCGCCTTTCGCGGAGCTGTTGTCAGGTATTACAGAAAAGGCCTGTCCGGCCTTTTGAGATGTAAGATTTGAATTCTTTGCCTATAACCAGCTTACCATAGGTGGGCATGAATTACAAGAAAAAACCGTGGAAATTTGAATCAGGATATGGTACAATCGTCAACGGGCAGCTGTAGTAGGGAAGACTCATCTAAAGCTTGTCCTTGTGTATGTATTGTGTATGCATATATATAGAAAGAAGGAGTATGAAGCGCATGAGAAAAAAAGGTGCATTATTGCTGGCAATCATCCTTGGGCTGACGCTTACGTCCTGTGGGAATATCAGAAATCTCAATGACTTAAAGGAAGCCATAGGCCTTACATCCGAGAGTTCCGGGGGAGACGCCGCACAGGAGGAGTCCACGGATGCGGAGGATCTCCCGGCCTCCCAGGAATATGCCTCCTCGGACGGATCCTATCAGGTAATCATGCTCGAGGGGTTTACGCAGACGGAGGCTCCCGTCCTGGCGGGATCCGATGTGATGATGTTAGAGAACGATTCCGAGAGGAAGGGGTTCGGCGCTTTCTGCATGAAGACCCCTAAGTCCAATGTCTCCGGAAATCCCGGCAGCATGGAAAGCCTGGAGGATTATGCGGACTATATCGCGGATCTGCTGATGAAGGGTTCCGGCATAACGGCGGATTGGACGGATGCGGACGCTCCCGCCGCCGAAGGCGCACTGGGCTGCCTTGCCAGGGAAAGCGTGGTCAAGCATGGAACCACCAGGGGGCAGGCCTACGGCTATTACCTGGAGACAGAGAACAGCTACTATTCCGTATTCGTAATAGGAAATGATGACGACGTGGAGGATGCGAAGCAGGTCATCGCCCTGGAGATTCTGGACGAGGCCTCCGCGCAGGGCGGCACCAAGGACTTCCTGAACGGCATGACGGCGGTTCTGGACACCGTGAACGGAGCCAGTGTCCGGGAGACCTACCATGCGCTGGAAGAGGGCGGGGCGGACGAAAGCACCCTGGAATCCCTGGCATCCCAGGCCCGGGAGAGCCTGTCCTCCAGCTGGGGCGTGGAGAGCGGCGCGGATCTGACGGAAGCGGCGGATAGCCTGATAAACGGAATGCATAACCCGGATGCCCTAAAGCTCCTGGAGGAATACGGAGGCCTGGGCGAGACGGACCGGGATGCCTTTGACGCGAAGCTGGTGGGGCAGAGCCTGGACGAGGGGACATACATCAGCCTTATGGCTGCTTATGACGCATGGGCCGCCTATGGAGAGGGCGCCATCGCTGCCTGGGACTTAAGCCGGGTGGGAACCATCATGGGCTTCGGCTATGCGTCCGGTTACTGCACCTACGAGGAGGCGCTGGACAAGACCCTGGAGGCGGCGATGAAAGCGAAAGAGCTTTTTGGCTCCTGGGAGGACTTTAACCAAAGCTATCTCTACGGCTATTCCTATTGGGCGGAGGAGTCCCTGGACGATCCGGAGAGCAGCGCCGCGGAACGCGCGGAGCTGGTGCACGACATGGAGGCCCAGGTGAATGGTCCTTTTGCTCTTGGATGGGATATCGAGCTTACGAAAGAATGGTAAGGGAGGGGAAGCAGAATGGCAAAGACAAAGGAAGTCAAGACCAACGCCATGCGCATACTGGAATCCATGAAGATTCCCTATGCGCACCTGACCTATGAATGCGACGAGTTCACCGATGGCCTGCAGATTGCGGACATGCTCTCCCTGCCCTATGAGAAGGTGTACAAGACTTTAGTGACGTCTGGAAACAGGGATTATTACGTGTTCGTGATACCTGTGGCGGAGGAGCTGGACCTGAAGGCAGCCGCCAGGAGCGTGGGCGTAAAGAGCGTGGAGATGATCCATGTAAAGGACATCAACAAAATCACCGGCTACATCCGGGGCGGCTGCACCGCCGTGGGCATGAAGAAGCAGTACGTGACCCGCATCGACAGCACCGCGGAAAGCCTGGAGAAGATCATCGTCAGCGGCGGGCGCATCGGCTCCCAGCTGGAGCTGGCTCCGCAGGACCTGGCCCGGGCCGCGGGCGCGGAATTCGCGGATATCATCCGTCATTGAGGCGGGCCGCCCCGCCCCCGGGCAGCCCTCAGCCAATCAGAACCTTCTTCCCCGCAAAGGCAAACCCATACTTACGGATTTTGTCCGCGGGGATTCCCTTTGCCAGCAAATCTGCGGCGTACTGCTTCTCCTCAATCTGCCGCAGGGCCGCCTGTACCGTATCCTCCAGGGTCTTCTCCCCCTTTTTCCCCGGGCTATGCACTTTAAATTCCAGAATAAAAGCATCGTCTTCCCGGTTCAGCGGCTCCAATACCACGTCATAGCGTCCAAAGCCGCTCTCCCGGTTGGAAGTGATTACATATCTGCCCGCCAGCTCCACCATCAGGCCCAGGGCGAAGCCGTGGTAGAAGCGCTCTGGCTCCGAGGCCTCCGATGCCTCGCTTCCTGTGTCAAAGTAACTGAAGACCGCCATGGACACCCGGTTCATATACGCGTTCATAGCCTCTTCGTCCCCCTGCAGCAGCGCCTTTAGAAAATTGTTGTAGGCGGACGAAGACGCGGAGAACCATCCTTTTATCATCTTCCTGAACATGATGCGGACTTCCTTGTTCGTCAGGGACAGTTCATAATTCTCCTCCCCGTCTTCTATCATGTAATTTTCCACCTTCAGATAGCCGCTGGCCAGAAGCAGGCTCCAGATGGCGTTCTCATCCTGGTCAAGCTGGCTGAACACAATCTGCTCGTCTATCTGCGTATGGAGCTTTCCTCCCTCCAACAAATCCTCCATGACCATCTTCACCTCCGGGCTCCCCTCCCGAATCAGCTTCCCCACAAGGCTGTTGGAGCTGGTGTTGGCCCAGTAGGTCGTCAGCTTTCCGGTATCCAGGAAATTCAGAATCGACCATGGGTTATAGATATCCCTCCATTTCCCGAATATGAAGCCGTCATACCAGCTTTTCACCTCTTCCTTTTCCTCATAGCCATATTCGTCCATGGCGGTAAAGACTTCCTCTTCCGTAAAGCCGAAAGCTGTCCCATATTCGTCGGAGGTCGTCGTTACCACCTTGAGATTGTTCAAATCTGAGAAAATGGACTCTTTGCTTATTCTGGTGATTCCTGTCATGATCGCCCGCTCCAGCCAGGGATTGGTCTTGAAGGCGGCATTGAACAGGCTCCTGGTGAAGGCCACCATCTCCTCCCAGTATCCGTGCACATAGGCCTCCTGCATGGGCGTATCGTATTCATCCAGCAGGATAATCGCCTTTTTATCGTAATAGCGGTACAAATATTCCGACAATTCATTCAGCGACAGCGTGGCATCCGTGTCGTCCATATCTGCATTTTTCCGGAGAAAAGAGTCCTTTTCCTGCTCCGTCAAATGCCCACTCTCCACCAAAAAATGGCGGCGGGCATATTCTCTGGCAAGCAGCGCGCAGATTTTGGCACGCGCCCTCTGGAAATCCGTCTCCTTCACATTCGCAAAGGAAAGGAAGATCACCGGGTAAGTCCCCTGCAGCGAATGGTATTTCTCATCCCTCCAGACAGAAAGCCCCCGGAACAAGTCTCCCCGCCCCTGATAATCGATGGAAAAAAACTTCTCCACCATGCTCATGGCCAGCGTCTTGCCGAAACGCCGGGGGCGGGTGATCAGGGTCACTACGTCCCCACTCTCCCACCACTCTCTGATGAAGTCTGTCTTATCCACATAAAAACAATTTGCCTGTATCAGCTGCTCAAAGTCCTGATGCCCTATCCCCACTGTCCTCGCCATAGAAAGCTCCTTTCCTTGCCGGGCCAATATTTCTTTTGATACGCTGGGCCACCTGCCAATGGCCTGTTTTTCTTTATTATACGGTCAGCTTTTCCGGCTGTCAACGAAATATGCCTCTTTTCGGAGGACATAAGATATAAAAATTGCACTTTTTCGGAGGATTCCCATCCCGATTATTGCACTTTTTACGGCCGTCCATGAGGCAAAGATAGCCTAGGTATGCCCTAAGGATAACCTAAGAATGCCCCAAGGATGCCCTAAGGCCGCAGCACGGCACACACCGGGTAATGGTCGGAAAGGAACACCCCGTCCTTTACATCCTCCCACTTTTCCACGCTCTCACAGGCGAACCCTCTCGTGATGATATAGTCGATGCAGCAGGGCGATTCCGTCCGCAGATAGCCATGATAGGTGATGCCGATTCCCTCCGTCACATTGGTATAGGCGGGATACTCCCGTACCACCCCCATCTCCCGGCTGTCCGGCTCCGCGTTCATGTCCCCCGTGATGACGACGGGAGCATCGGCAAAAAGCGACGCCCGGCCCAGCTTCTCCATGATCTGCCGCATCCCCTGTTCCCTGGCCCCGGCCCCCTCGTGGTCCAGATGGGTGTTCACCACCCGGAACACCCGCTTCGTGGCAAGCTCCTCAAAGACCGCCTCCGTGGTCACCCTGGGGCAGGTGCTCTGGTCCGGATAGCGGGAGGCGGGCACATAGGGCGTGTCCGACAGCCAGTAGGTCTCCATCTGAATCAGGTTGAAGGCGTCCCGGCGATAGGCAATGGTTGCCTGCTCGTCCTCCAGTGTCTCGCTGCGCCCGCAGCCGATGACATAGTACCCGGGAAGCGCCTCCTTCAGCCAGGCGGCCACATGGGGCAGCACCTCCTGGAAGCAGACGATGTCCGGCTCCTCCTTCGCAAGCTTTTCTAAAATCAGCGGCTTGCGGTAGCAGAAATCGTTGTCCCCGTCCTGACCGTAATCACATCGAATATTGAAAGTCACTATCTTCATCCTGTCATCTCCCTGTCTGAAAATTTTGTGTCGCAAAGCCATGCCACTGTAGAATGCCTCCAACGAATATACACGAAATTCGTTTTATGTCAATCATCAAACCAAATTCAACATTACGGCACCGCCGCCGATTCATTCCACAGGCCCTCACACACTACAAAGATGTAGCACCCTCCCCTATTTTCCCTTCCTGCGCAAATCCTCCGGCATGACCGGAGGATTCGTTTTTTATGCACAGGCCCGCACAGCGGAAATATGCCGCTAATGCCGTGCAGCGGGCAGGGGAAAAATTTCCCCTACCCCATTTGCATATTCAGTTTCAGCCTCACCGCTCCACTCTCACGGTCTTGATCTCAAAGGCCCTGAAAGGCAGGACAAGCTTCCCGTCCGCCACAGGCACTTCCTCGATGACGTTCTCCAGCATATCGCACAGGTACGCTTTCCTCGCTCCCAGCTGCAGGCTCACCTCCGCCTTTGTAGCCGCCTTCTTGGCCTCGTACAAACGTAAGACAACATCCCCGCTTCCGTCCTCCGCAGGCTTCATGGTATCCAGAATCACATTGGCCTTATCCACGCTCACGGCGCTGAAGCGCTCCACTGCCCCCTGGCTCACCACAGGCTTCACGTTCAGCTCATAGCCCTGTCTGACCACATCGCTGTCAGCGAACGCCCCCTCCCATGCCGTGAAGGCATAGGTGAAGGAATGCTGCCCGTTGTCCGCCCGCATCTCAGGAGAGGCGGCGGCCCGCAGGAGGGTCAGCTCCAGGGCATTGCCGTTCATGCTGATGCCGTACTTACAGTCGTTGAGCACCGCCGCGCCGTGGGAGCCGTCGCAGAGGGCGCTGTAGCGATGGTTGCACACCTCGAACCTGTCCTTGTCGTAGAGCCTGGAGCGATGTGCGGGACGCTCCACATAGCCGAACTGCATTTCGTTGATGCCGTTCTCCGCATATACGTCCACAGGGAAGGACACCTTCAGCAGCCTGTGCAGCTCTTTCCAGTCCACCTCAGTGTCGAACACCAGCCTCCTGCTGTCCGCGGCCAGGCGGATATACTGCGTGAAGCCGGACTCGCTGAACCTCCCTGTGACCTTCAGCACGCCCTCCAGGCCATCCGAGACCTTCTCCACCGTCACCTGGGTGACAGCCTTCACCTCCTGTAAGATATAATTGGAATCGATGTCCCAGGCATCGAACATCCGGGGCACGTCCTTGTACAGGCGGAACCGGTTCATAGGCTGCGCCGCGTACTCCCTGCCGGACTCCTTCAGCACAAAGGACACCACTTCGCCCCTTGCGTCCACAGTCGCCCTGACCTGGCTGTTCTCCAGCACATAGCCGTCTCCCTCTTCCTTCACGGACACAGCCGCTTCCGCGCCATCCCCGGAAGCCCCGGCCTCTGCCGGCACCAGCGACACCGCGCCGCATGAGGGGATGTCCACGATAGCCTTCACGCCCGCCTCTGTCTTCTGCACAGGCACAGCCTGGCCCTCAAGGGTCCGGGCCCCTGCCCCAAAGGCCTCCGGCAGCTCCACCAGAGCCTTCCGGTCAAAGCTCAAGGAGTTCCACACCGTCACGGCATTTTCCTCTTTCCGCTCCGTCAGCGCGTCGATTGCCTGATCCAGCAGCTCCTGTGCCCCCGCGTGGATGGCCTCATGGGCCTTGTTGGCCTCCACGTAGACCCGTCCGATGCTGGAGCCGGGCAGGATGTCATGGAACTGGTGCAGCAGCAGCTCCTTCCACAGGGCGTCCGCCTTGGCCAGGTCATACTCCAGGCCCCGTCCCAGCCCTAAGCTGCTCCAGAACTCCTCCTCCCGCATGGCCAGCTCATTGCGGCGGTTGTTCTTCTTCACAGCCGCCTGGGAGGTGTAGGTCCCCCTGTGGGCGCTGAAATATAGCTCTCCCACGTAGGTGTTCACCGGGCCGCCCTTCTCCTCCATGTCATGGAAGAACTCCATGGGGCCAGCCATCTTCACCTTCACGCTGCCCTCCAGATCCTCCTGGCGCTTCGCGTACTCGATATAGTCCCTGGCCGGGCCGCCGCCACCGTCGCCGTATCCGTAAGGCATCAGGAAAGCCTCCAGATCCTGCACCTGGGTCCGTTTCTTCCAGATATTGTTGGCCTCGATCGGATCCGTGCGGTAGGTGTAGCTGGTGGGCAGGAAGGACACCACCTGGCTGCCGTCCATGCCCTCCCAGGTGAAGTAATGGTAAGGGAACTGGTCCCCCTCATTGTAGGACCAGAATATCTTCTGGGTCACCAGATAGTCCACGCCGCAGCCCTTCAGGATCTGGGGCAGAGCCGCCGTGTAGCCGAAGGTATCGGGGAGCCAGAGCACCTTGCTGTCCACGTCGAACTCTTCCTTATAATACCGTTTCCCGTGTATCAGCTGACGGATAAGCGCTTCCCCGCTGGCCATGTTGGTGTCCGGCTCCACCCACATGGCGCCGTCCGCGATCCACTGGCCGCCCTTCACCGCCTCCTTGATCCTGGCGAAGAGCTCGGGATAGTACTTTTTGCACATCTCATAGGAGGCCGGCTGGCTCTGGATGAACTTGTACTCCGGATACTCCTCGATCAGGCGCAGCTGGGCCGCGAAGGTCCGCTCGGTCTTGCGGTAGGTCTCCGCCATGGGCCAGAGCCATGCCAGATCCAGATGGGCGTTGCCCACGGCGTAGAAGACGGGAGCGCTGGAGCCGTTCTTCGCCTCCATCGCAGGGCGCAGGGCCTCCCTGGCCTGTCTGTAGGAAGCGATGCGGCCCTCCCTGGGCTGCTCGAAATCCGCGATCAATGTGAACTCCTGCAGGGCCTTGGCGATCTTCGCCGCCCGCAGGGAAGTCTCGTCCAGGGTCAGCAGCAGGGCGCTGAGGGTAGCCACGTCCATGTACAGCTGATAGGCATCCTCGTTCCAGATGCCGAAGGTGCATTTCCCCAGAGAGCGCCGCTCCCCCTCCACAGCCGTGTCCTCAAAAGCGCCGGGCAGCACCGGGCCGGTGGCGCAGCCCCCCGTAGGGGCCTCGGGCATGAAATGGCCCGCATAGGTCTCCATCAGGATGTCATACCGCTCCCCGCCCTGGGCGCAGGTGCTGAGCACATTGTCCTCTATGAAGTGATGGGGCTCGATCACCCAGGACGCCCGGTATGTCCCGAAGGATTTCCCGTTCACGAACAGGGTGGATTCCCCCTGGGGCTTCAGATCCATCACGATCCGCTGGCCCTTTGCCTCCTCCGGCAGGGCGATGCACCCCTTGAACCAGCAGTACTCCCACTCATGCCCCCAGGTAAAGCCCGGGGCCACCGGCTGGAAAGGCCCCTTCTGAGCCTCTTCCGGTGTCAGGTACTCCATGGTGGGGAAAGCCTCCCAGGCAATCTCCCCCAGGGGCTGGTACAGGTCGTCCTTCAGGGTGCGCATCCAGTGCTTCACCCTGTCCTTCCATTCAGAATGCATTACTTTCATAATCTTTCTCCTTTTTCTATCAAATTTTGAAGCTGCCACATCAGGCCTCCTGGCCTAGGCGCTCAAAAAACGATCCACGATCTGCTGTCTGTACTCCCTGGACAGCGACGCAAAGAACGCGGAATACCCGGTCACGCGCACCACCAGATCCGGATAGGACCCGGGATCCTCATGGGCGGCCAGGAGCTTCTCCCTGGACACGCAGTTCATATTGATCAGCGTGCCCCCTGCCTGCTCGTGGGCATGAATCAGCGCCACCAGCGCGTCCACGCCGCCCTCGCTCTCCACAAGCCCCGTGTCGATGTCCAGGTGCAGGGGCGCGGAATTGCCGTACCCCGCCTGGGTCATGGCCACCGCATTGGCCTTCAGCACCGGCGAAAAGGTGTCTATGCCCCTGGCGAAGCCGGGATCCGGCTCCGAGGAATGGGAGATGGGCTCTCCGGCGAACCTGCCGTTGGGGGTGGCCTCCAGGGTCTTTCCGTAGGCGTAGACGTCCCCGTGGGAGAACATGCCCGGCACCACCATGAGATGGTGCTTCGGCGTGGG
>CAOOJO010000047.1 GCA_948496895.1 uncultured Acetatifactor sp.
TTCAGCATGAGCATGGGACTGGTGTTCGGCCTGTTCGCCGGGGCCGGGTTCTATGTAGTGCATATGGGGGTGGAAAGGATAGCCGGAGGGGAGGCCGCCGAGGTCTCCACGGACGACGCGGCCCAGCCCAACCTGCCCGACAAGACGGGTGAGGGCCTGCTGCAGAATGTGAACACCATCACCTATGTGAACAGCGACATCTCCAACGTGGTGGATAAGGTGATGCCGGCCATGGTATCCATCGTGAACAACTACACCCAGACCGGGACCACCTTCTGGGGGCAGCAGTACAGCCAGCAGGGCGCGTCCAGCGGCTCCGGCATCATCGTGGCCGAGAATGAGAACGAGCTTCTGATCGTATCCAACAACCATGTGGTGCAGGGCATGGACACCCTGGAGGTGACCTTCATAGACGGCTCCGTGGCCCAGGCCTATATCAAGGGCACGGACGCGGACATGGATCTGGCGGTGATCGCGGTGCCTCTGGAGAATGTGACCGAAGAGACCAAGGGAGCCATCACCATCGCCACCATGGGGGACAGCGACAACCTGAAGCTGGGCACGCCCGTGATCGCGATCGGGAACGCGTTAGGCTATGGACAGTCTGTCACTAACGGCATCATCAGCGCCCTTGACCGTGAGATGACCCTGGACGACGGCTCCACAGGCATCTTCATCCAGACCAACGCGGCCATCAACCCCGGCAACTCCGGCGGCGCGCTGCTGAACATCAACGGAGAGGTCATCGGCATCAACTCCAACAAGATAGCGGCTTCCCAGGTAGAGGGCATGGGCTACGCCATCCCCATCAGCTCCGCCAGCCCCATCATCGCTGACCTGCTGGAGCGCCAGACCAGGACTGACAAGGTGGCAGAAGGCGAGGTAGGCTACATGGGCATCACCATGCAGGACGTGACGGACCAGATCACCCAGATGCTGGGCATCCCCGGAGGCGTGTATGTATACGAGGTGGCGGAGGGCTCCGCTGCAGAGCAGGCGGGCATCCAGCACGGCGACGTCATCGTGAAGTTCGATGGCCAGAAGGTCTCCACCCGCGTGGAGCTGAAGCAATTGGTCAGCTACTATAAGGCAGGCGAGACCGTGAAGGTGACGGTGAAGCGCGCCCAGGGCGGCCAGTATGAGGACGTGGAGCTGGACGTCACGCTGGGCAGCCAGCCTACGGAGTAGGATCTGCGTGAGATAGGCACGGAATCACCGAAAGGAACCACAGAACCCCCGGGCGGGGAGACCTGCCCGGGGTCTTTGGCTGTACATGGGGGTTTATAAAAAGTTCACTTGTACACAGATGCATTTTCAAGTATACTGGAAGCATGGTTCCACAATACGCGAAAACAAGGAGACAAAGCCATGTCTGACATATATGACGAAAAAGAGGAAGAGAAGAAAGCCGGAGAAGAGGCCGGGGACGGGAAGACGGATCTGACCCAGGGCCACCCGGACGCCTCCGCCACCAAGAACGCCGGGAAGAGCGACAACAAGGACTACGAGGACGTCTGCTTCATCTGCCGCCGCCCGGAGAGCAAGGCGGGGAAGATGTTCAAGCTGCCCAACAATATCTGCGTCTGCAGCGACTGCATGCACAAGACCATGGAGACCGTGAGCCAGTTCGACTACCAGGGGATGCTGAACAACCCTCAGCTCCAGAAGGATCTGGACCAGATGAGCAGGCAGGGAGGATTCCCCAACATCAGCTTCGTGAACCTGGCTGACCTGCGGGGGGACGGCGGCATCCCCAACAAGCAGAAAATAAAGAAAAAGAAGAAGGAAGCCGACGCGGCGCCTGCGCTGGACATCCGCAACATCCCCGCGCCCCACAAGATCAAGGCCAGCCTGGACGAGTACGTAGTGGGGCAGGACTATGCCAAGAAGGTCATCTCCGTGGCGGTGTACAACCATTACAAGCGTGTCGCCACCGGCACCATGGACAACATCGAGATCGAGAAGTCCAACATGCTCATGATTGGCCCCACGGGCTGCGGCAAGACCTACCTGGTGAAGACCCTGGCCAGGCTCCTGGACGTGCCCCTTGCCATCGCGGACGCCACCTCCCTGACGGAGGCGGGCTACATCGGCGACGACATCGAGTCCGTGGTGTCAAAGCTTTTGGCCGCCGCGGACAATGACGTGGAGAAGGCGGAGCGGGGCATCATCTTCATCGACGAGATCGACAAGATAGCCAAGAAGAAGAACACCAACACCCGGGACGTCAGCGGCGAGAGCGTCCAGCAGGGGATGCTGAAGCTCCTGGAGGGCGCGGAGATCGAGGTGCCCGTGGGGGCCAACAGCAAGAACGCCATGGTGCCTCTGGCCACGGTGAACACCAGGAACATCCTGTTCATCTGCGGCGGCGCCTTCCCGGACCTGGAGGAGATCATCAAGCAGCGGCTGAACAAGACCGCGGGCATCGGCTTCAACTCCGAGCTTCGGGACAAGTACGACAAGGACAAGGACATCCTCTCCAAGGTGACGGTGGAGGACATCCGGAAGTTCGGCATGATTCCGGAGTTCATCGGCCGCCTGCCCATCATCTTCACCCTGCGGGGGCTCACCAAGGAGATGATGGTGAAGGTCTTGAAGGAGCCCAGGAACGCCATCCTGAAGCAGTACCAGAAGCTCCTGGAGCTGGACGAGGTGAAGCTGGAGTTCACGGAGGAGGCCCTGGAGGCCATCGCGGACAAGGCCATGGAGCGGGACACCGGGGCCAGGGCCCTGCGCTCCATCATCGAGGAGTTCATGCTGGACATCATGTACGAGATACCCAAGGACGACAACATCGGCCGGGTCACCATCACGAAAGAGTACATCGAAGGCACCGGCGGGCCCGTCATCGACATCCGGGGGAACCTGCTGCTGGAGACGGCGCAGAGGCCCGAGGGGATACCGGCGCAGTGAGGGACGGGGAGCTGCTGCAGCTATATGAATGATGCAAAAAGCCATGACGGCAGGGGATTTGCGCCTGCTGGCATGGCTTTGTTTCTGATATTCTGCCCTCTGATGGGCAATTTTCCACTCTGAAAATTTTCATTCAGGTATTGACATTCCCTGAAAATATGGTAATATAAACATATGAACAATGGTTCATATGAAAACACCCATTCATAGAGAGCCAGAAATGAGGAGGAGACAGGACTTATGAAGAAAACCTACAAAATCGAGGTAGACTGCGCAAACTGCGCCCTGAAGATGGAGGAAGCGGCGAAGAAGGTGGAGGGCGTCCAGGAGGCCACCGTCAGCTTCATGACCCAGAAGATGAAGGTGGAGTTCGCGGAGGGCGCGGACGAGAGAGGCGTAATGCAGTCCGTGCGCAAGGCCTGCAAGAAGGTGGAGGACGATTGCGAGATTTATCTGGACTAAAGGACTGCCCGACTGGATTGACGGCGGGAAAGGCGGAACAATGATATGACTAAGAAACAGAAAAAGACCTTATATCGCATCATCATAGCGGCAGTGCTGATGGTGGCGCTGCACTTCGTGCCTGTGGAGGGGTATCTGCGGTTCGCGCTGTACCTGGTGCCCTACTTCATCATCGGCTATGACATCCTGCGCAAGGCCGTGCTGGGCATCTGCCACGGGGAGGTGTTCGACGAGAACTTCCTGATGGCCGTGGCCACGGTGGGAGCCATGCTGCTGGGCGTCTACAATGAGAGCAAGGGCCTGGAGGGCGAGTTCGCCGAGGGCGTGGCGGTCATGCTCTTCTACCAGATAGGCGAGCTGTTCCAGGCCGTGGCCGTGGGGCGCAGCCGCAAGAACATCAGCGCCCTCATGGACATCCGCCCCGACTATGCCAACATCGAGGATCAGGAGGGCAACCTGGAGCAGGTAGACCCTGACGATGTGGAGGTGGGCACGGTGATCCTGGTGCAGCCCGGGGAGAAGGTGCCCATTGACGGCGTGGTGACGAGCGGAGCGTCCACCCTGAACACCAGCGCCCTCACCGGGGAGAGCGTGCCCAGGGAGGTGCACGAGGGGGAGGAGATCATCAGCGGCTGCGTGAACCTCACAGGCCTGCTGCGGATCCGCACCACCAAGGAATTCGGGGAGTCCACAGTGTCGAAGATTCTGGACCTGGTGGAGAACTCCAGCATGAAGAAGGCCCGGACGGAGAACTTCATCACCAGGTTCGCCAGATACTACACCCCTGCCGTCTGCTACAGCGCCCTGGCCCTGGCGGTGGTTCCCTCGGTGATTAACCTGATTCTGGGGAATCCTGCGGGCTGGAGCACATGGGTCATCCGGGCTTTGACCTTCCTGGTCATCAGCTGCCCCTGCGCTTTGGTGATTTCCATCCCCTTAAGCTTCTTCGGGGGCATCGGCGGCGCGTCCTCCTGCGGCATTCTGGTGAAAGGCTCCAACTACCTGGAGGCCCTGGCCAGGACGAAGTACGTGGTCTTCGACAAGACAGGGACGCTGACCAAGGGCGTGTTCCAGGTGACGGAAATCTGCCCGACTGCGGGATTCGCGCAAAAGCTGGGGGAGGCCCAGGATGAGGCCTCGATGGGGCTCCAGGGAGACGGTTCGGAAGCGGACAGCGCACGGCAGGCCCGGGAAGCCGGGGCTTTGGCGCAGACAGAAGGGACAGAGCCGGAATTTGATGGCGGACACCATTCGGAGGAAACCGGTTCCGCGTCAGCCGGCGTGCGTCAGTCGGCCCAGGAACGCCTGTTGGAGCTGGCGGCCTACGCGGAGAGCTACTCCAACCACCCCATCAGCAAGAGCCTGAAGGAAGCCTACGGCAAGGAAATCCGCCCCTCTCTTGTGTCCGACGTAGAGGAAATCAGCGGCCACGGCGTGAAGGCAAAAGTAGACGGCGTAAGCGTGGCGGCAGGAAACGCCAGGCTCATGGAGAGCCTGCAGCTGCCCTATGAAGAGCCGCGGCAGCCCGGCACCATCGTCCATGTGGCGGTGGACGGGGCCTACGCGGGCTACATCCTCATAGCCGATGTGGTGAAGGAGCAGGCAAAGGAGGCCATCGCCGCCCTGAAGGCAGCAGGCGTGAAGACCACCGTCATGCTCACAGGGGACACCCGGCTCACGGCGGAGCATGTGGCAGGGCAGCTGGGCCTGGACGAGGTAAAGAGCGAGCTGCTGCCCGGGGACAAGGTGGAGGCGGTGGAATCCCTGCTGGCCCGGAAAGGGCCAAAGGAGAACCTGGCCTTCGTGGGCGACGGCATCAACGACGCGCCGGTGCTGTCCCGGGCGGACATCGGCGTGGCCATGGGGGCCCTGGGGTCGGACGCGGCCATCGAGGCGGCGGACATCGTGCTCATGGACGACAACCCCATGAAGCTGGCCCTGGCCATACGGATCTCCAGGAAATGCCTGGGCATCGTCTACGAGAACATCGTATTCGCCCTGGCAGTGAAGGCGGCCTGCCTGATCCTGGGGGCCGTGGGCCTGGCCAATATGTGGATCGCCATCTTCGCGGACGTGGGCGTCATGGTGCTGGCGGTGCTGAACGCCATCCGGTGCCTGAAGGTCTCCGGTTCCGGCGCACGCGGCATTGCCTGACAGCGAAAGGATGAATACAGAACTGTAGTACAAAGAGGCCCTGCAGCGGCCTGTCTGGGGGGAGAGCCCCATGGCAGCCTGCAGGGCCTTTTTTGGACGGCCCAAAGTACGTTCCCGGGGCTTTGCGGGAGCTCCATTTGGAAGCCTCGGATGGGAGCGCATCTCTTCAAGGGCTGCTTGAATCGTGGGGATAACGGAAATTCAAGCAGTTCTTTATAGCATGGATGCACTGTTCTGTGTTACAATCCATTCAGAAAAGCTTTTCAAAAAAACAAAGCGAGGGTAAGATTATGTTCAATATGAAACAGGTAGGCAAAAAAATCGTCTCATTGAGGAAAGCCCGGAATATGACCCAGACGGAGCTGGCAGACAAAATGGACGTGAGCTTCCAGGCCGTCTCCAATTGGGAGAGAGGCAACAGCATGCCGGACATCTCCAAGCTGCCCCAGCTGGCGGCCGTGTTCGAATGCACGGTGGACGAGCTCCTGGACGGAAGGGTGGAGCTGATCCACAGCGCCATGGAGGACGGCATCCAGGAATATGTGGAGCGCAACGAGGTGTCCAGGGAGGAGCTGGAGGCCGCGGTCCCCATCCTGAAGCCGGATCAGGTGGGGCAGCTTGCGGACAGCATGCTGCTGAAGAACGGAGACCACATAGAAGCCTTCTACCCGTATCTGGACGATGAGACCCTGCGGGAGGTGGCGCAGCGCAGGATAGAAAGGGGCGAGTCCATAGAGGACATGCTGGAATACCTGGACAACGACGACATAGGGAAGCTGGCGCTGGGGCAGTACAAGACCGGCAGCCCGGTGGAGGCGTTCTACGAGTACATGGAGGACGAACAGCTCAGGGAGCTGGCGGAACAGAGGATAAAGAACTGGGAATCCATAGAGGATATGCTGGAATACCTGGACAACGACGACATAGGAGAGCTTGCGCTGGGGCAGTACGAGGCGGGCAACCCGGTGGAGGCGTTCTACGAGTACATGGAGGACGATCAGCTGGAGGAGCTGGCAATCAGGAAGGCGCGGAAGAAAGAGTCCATAGAAGACATGCTGGAATACCTGGACAGCGATTCCCTGAAAAGCGTCATGCGCGAGCTTCTGTCCTGAGGGCAAGGCCCTGCGCGACAGCCCGGACAGCCCCTGCCCGGAAAAACCGCAGCTTCCGGGAAGTAACTTCCCGCTTTGCGGGAAGCGGCGAAAAGGGATGGAAAAGTCGGCTCATGGATGCTATAATGGACAGGACTGGAAATCTGCGGCCGGGACTGGCGGGGAATCGGCAGATTTCGGAAGGGAAGAGGATATTTTTATGGAAATCGAAAGAATCGATACCTACCGGGACGAACGGTTCTCCCGGAGGGTGCTCTGCCAGCACGGCTGCTTTCTGGCGGACGGCGTTCCCTGTGAGGTGGAGATCATATCCGACAGCGAAGCCGTTGTCAGAGGGGCGAACCCGGAGGCCTGTGGAAAGGTCATAGAGAAGTTCCGTTTCTACACGCCTCACATCACCCGGTTTTATGACGAAGAAGGCGTAGTTGTCCGGGAATATCCCCAGGCCCGGCTCCTGACCCTTGGACTGGAGCAGATTCAGCCCTCCCAGTTTTACGTGGATGAGGACAAGGTTCGGGCCGTCAGCAGCTTCATCCGCAGGGCCGATGACATCATCATCCAGGTGCTGCCCTGGGGGGACAGATTTATTTCCCTGGACGGACACACGCGGCTGTACTATGCGGTCACGCAGGGCTGGAGCCATGTCCGGGCCGTGGCGGAGACATCGGACGACTGGGTCTACAGATTCGTGGAGGAGGCGGGGAAGCGAGGCGTATATACGCCCGCGGATCTGGCGCTCCTAAGCCACGGGGAATACGAAGAGAAATGGAACCGCTTCTGCGACAGGTTCTTCGGGGAGGCGGAGGAAGAACAGGAGGAAGGACAGACATGCGATTGCTGATCATCAGGCACGGAGACCCGGACTACGCGAAGGATTCCCTGACGGAAAAGGGATGGCGGGAGGCGGAGCTTCTATCCCGCAGAATCTCCCGGATGGAGGTGGCGGAATTTTACGTATCCTCCCTGGGCAGGGCAAAGGATACGGCCTCCCTGACCCTGGAGAAAATGGGCAGGACGGCCATAGAATGCGAATGGCTGCGGGAATTCTGGCCGGGAATCAAAAGGCCCGATCTGGCGGAGGGGAAACGGAGCATTGCCTGGGACTGGTTGCCCCAGGACTGGACGGCGGAAGAACCCTATTTCCAGCGGGACAAGTGGTCGGACACGGACATTATGCGGGAGGGCAGAGTGGGAGACGCTTACAAAGAGGTAGTCGAGAGCTTTGACGCTGTCCTGGCAAAGCACGGCTATGTCCGGGAGGGGGACTTGTACAGAGCGGAGCGCCCCAACCGCGACACGATTGTCTTCTTTTGCCATTTCGGCATGGAGTGCGTGCTGCTGAGCCATCTGCTGAATGTCTCCCCCATGATACTCTGGCACAATACCTGCGCGGCTCCTACAGCCGTGACCACGCTCTACACCGAGGAGCGCAGGCCGGCCAGGGCCATATTCCGGATGACCTCCTTCGGAGATACGGCCCATCTGTACGTGGCAGGGGAGGAACCCTCTTTCGCGGCCAGGTTCTGCGAGACCTATGACAGCGAAGAGGAGCGGCGCGATTAGGCGCGAGGCCGGCGCCAGGGAAGCCGGGCAGCGCGGGCAGGAGGGCTTATGGAAAAGAAAAAAACCGTGGTTTACAGGAACGCCGCAATAGCTGTGGGCATTTTGATCCTGGCTGTAGTGGAATGGGCCAGCCACAGGCGGATACCCTTCATGATGGACGACCTGTGGTATGCCACCAACCTGGCCACCGACCGCCCTCTGCAGGGCCTGGGGGATGTGATAGAGAGCCAGGTCTGGCATTTCCTGAACTGGGGGGGACGCTGCGTGACCCATGGCATCCTACAGCTCACATTGATGTGCGGGGAGCCGGGGGCGGATCTGTTGAATATAATCGCCACGCTTGCGCTGGGCTGGATGGTGTGCGTGACGGCAGGCTGGAGAAAGCCATTCTGCTTTCTGTGCGCCTCTTCCCTGATCGTGGCCCTGAACGCCAATGTGAAGATGAGCATGCTCTGGCAGGCAGGAACGGTGAACTATGTCTATTCCACCGTGTGGATCCTGGCGTTCCTGTGGCCCTACCTCAGGCAGACGGAGGAGCCGGAGGCGGACGATTTGCCGTTTGTGAACCTCTGGATCTGGCCCCTGGGGCTGATGGCGGGCTGGAGCAACGAGAACATGGGCCCCGCCAGCCTGGTGACGGCCCTGGCGGCTGTGGCCTATCTGGTGAAAGGAAAAAAGCGCAGGCTGAAAGCCTGGATGGCGGGCGGCCCCGCGGCGTGCCTGCTGGGGAGCATCCTGGTGGTGGCCGCCCCCGGCAACTTCGTCCGGGCCCAGGCTGTAGAGAAGCTGCCGCTTGGAGCACTCCTATACGAACGGATGTTCTCCATGCTGCGGGCAGGGGTGGATTATCTGTTCCCGGCTGCCATTCTGCTGGCGGTGGTGCTCCTGTTCTGGACGGTGTGCCTGAAGGAGAGGCTCCGGCCCGCCCAGTGGATGCTGCTTGCGCTGGCCATCCTGTCCTACGGGGCCATGGTGCTTTCGCCCCACTATCCGGACAGGGCCACCTTCGGGACAATGGTGGCATGCATCGCGCTGAGCCTGTCGGTGCTGAAGGGCATCCTGGCAAAAAGACGGGACATGGGAATCTACGCGGGGGGCATGGCGCTGTGCTACTGGGCCTATGCGGTGTACGTGCTGGCCACTGTTCAGTAAAAAGATTGATGAAAAAACAAATACCTGTCGCAGGAACAAATGAAAATAAATAGAAAGAAGTAAACGGCAATAAATAGATATAAACGGGAATGAGCGAGGACAAATCGGGAAAGGACGGGGGAAAGGATGAAAGGGAAGGGCTTGCGGAAGCGATATGCGGAATGGATTCAGGCGCTGTCTGCCCTGCTTCTCATCGCGATAGCCGGGATGACGCTCCATGACATGCAGACCGCGGAGGGAGCGGGCCTTTATCTGGCCATCAAGGCGGGGGCGGAGGATCGCCGGATGTACGATTTCGCGGTGGACGCGGCGGGGATGCTCTGCCTGCTGGCATTGCTCCTGCTGCCCTGCCTCCTGCAAAAGCGGCTGCGCCCGGCCCCATTCCTGCGTTTTGCCTCCGCCTGCCTGGCCTTTCTGCCTGTCATGAGCATGGCGAGCCTGGTCCACCTGGCGGACGGCACGGAAAAGCTTGCAATCCGCCAGGCGCTTTCCGCGGGACGGCCGGGAGCTGCTCTGCTGGAGTGGCTGGGGGAGCTGCTGCCTGTGCTGGCGGCGGGCCTGCCGGTTCTGATACTGGCTGTGGGCATGGTGCGGACGGGGAAAGCGGCGGGCACGGCGGAAAAAGCAAAGGAAGGCCCCGGGGAGCCGGAGGGCACGGCCGGAATAGCAAAGGAAGGCCCCGGGAAGCCGGAGGTCACGGCTGGAATAGCGAGGGGAGGCCCCGGGAAATCGGAAGGCACCATCGAAAAAAAATGTCCCCGTCCATGGATTCTCCCGGCGGCCGGTATCGTCGCGCTTGCCCTGTCCGCTGTCTCCCTGCTCGTCCCTGCCCTGGCGGGCATCTGCATCTATCTCCTGGCATATCTGCTGCTGGTTGCCGCCTTCTCCCTGTGGGAAAAGCTGCATGACGCGAATCCGGGACTGGACGCCTGGGGCTGGATCCTCTTCGGCGGCTGCTGGCTGCGGGCCGTGGAGCGGATGATGGAGGTCATGAGCGTCTATCATCTGTGAGCCTGGGGCAAAATCCCCGTAAAGGAGCAAACATATCATGAAAAGAATTTTCAAAGCCTATAAAGAACTGATAGGAATCATATTCTCAGAGTCTCCCTGGATTGTAGTTCTGACGCTTCTATGCACTATCGTAAACGGAATTTTGGTTCCCGTCAACATCTATGCCTATCAGAACGTCTTCGATGGCGGCCTGGCGGTGGCCCGGGGCGAGATGGCCCTGACGGACTACAGCTTCTACCTGGTCCTGTTCGTAGTGGCGGCGCTCCTGCCGGAAATCCTTTCCGGCATCATCTTCCAGTATGTGCAGCCCCGCTCCCTGTTGATCCTGAGGACGGCATATAAAGGGCGGATGCTGCAAAAGCTTAAGACCATGAAATATGAGCACTTTGAAAACGAGGAATCCATGGAGATTATCGACAAGGCCTACAACAGGGTGGAGAACGCCGCCAGGCATCTCTGGCCCATGTATGTCTATGGGACTCTCTCCGCGCTGTTGGCCAGCATAGGCACGCTCAGCTACCTCTGCAGCATACGCTGGTGGCTGTCGATTACGGTCCTGGTGCCCTTTTTTGTGGAGACCTGGATCTCCAGCAAGAACAACTACAATATCTACATGGAGATGGAGACCTACTGGAACAAGGAGAGGCGGTATACGATCCTCGGAAAATATCTGAGATCGCGGAACTACGCCAGGGAACTGAAGGCCTACGGGAACGCCGGCCACCTGATAGGCCAGTACCGGCAGCGCCTGAAAGAGCGGAACCAGGAGTACGAGCGGTATTTCTTCAAAAATATCCGGAAGATACTGCTTGGCGGTAATATCACGAAAATCGGCTCCATTCTAAACGTAATCATCCTGCTGCTCCTGTTCGTCAATGGACAGATCACGGTGGGCCTGTTCATTGCCGTGACCAATGTGATGTTCAGCGAGGTCTATGACAGGCTCGTGGGCTTTGCGGGCTTCTTCAAGTGGTCGGGCATGCATATCAATACCTACGAGTACTACGATAAATTCTTCGACCTCTCCGATGAACCGCAGGGGCAGGAGACCGGGCTGCCGGAAAGCTATGACATAGAATTCAGGGACGTGTGGTTCCGTTATCCCGGCACGGAGAAGGACATCCTTAAGGGTCTGAGCTTCCGGATAAAGGAAGGGGAAAGAGGCTCCATCGTGGGAGAGAACGGCGAGGGCAAATCCACCATG
>CAOOJO010000048.1 GCA_948496895.1 uncultured Acetatifactor sp.
GGTCAGATACTGCCGCCCATAGCATACCTAATTTTGAAAGCGTTACAGTTTAACTCTTTTAGCGGCAGGGAGGGAGGGCTTTTATGTCGAACGATACACTTATGCTGGAGCTGCCGAAGGAAGCCGTCACAGTGGATGACAAAGTAGCCGTGCTGCCCTTCTGGCAGGTAGATATCGGGAGCCACCAACATCATTTCTTCGAGCTGGCCTATGTCACCGGCGGCTGCGCCCTGCATACTTTGAACGGAAACACTGCAATGATCCGGGAGGGAGACTATTTCATCATGGACTACGACAGTGTGCACAGCTATGCGCAGACCGCTGATTTCACCCTCATCAACTGCATGTTCCTCCCGGAAGTCGTCGATTATACCCTGCGGGGATGCAGAACCTTCGATGAGCTGATGCGCGTATGCCTGACGCGATATTACAAGCAATATTCGGGGCAGGCGGTCGTGAACCGGGTCTTCCGGGATGATGACGGGCGCGTCCTGCAGCTTCTCACTGGCGCCAAGCTCGAATATCTGAATAAATATGTAGGATACACCGAAATCTTCCGGGGCCGTCTGATGGAGATCTTGATTCTTACCATGCGCCGGGTGCTCTGCCAGGAAGGCATCCAACGTCCGGTCCTGCCCCAGAGCACCATTGTGCTGGAGGTTGTCCGATACCTGGACACCCACTATCAGGAAAAGGCCCTGCTGGGGGATTTCTGTCAGGAATACCACTACAGCCTGCAGTATGTGTCGCGCAAGTTCAAGCAGGAGACGGGCTTCACCGCCTCCGAATATCTGCAGAAAAAGCGACTGGAAAAGAGCTGTGAGCTGCTCATCTGCAGCGATATGTCCATACAGGAAATCGCCCACCAGATCGGCTATGAGGATACCAGGTTCTTCAACCAGCTCTTCCAGAAAAAGCTGAAGATGTCCCCCCGTGAGTATCGGAAAATGTCCGTGAACACAGAGATGGCATAGCGGAAAGGCGGTCAGGAACAGTGTGCACAGGCAGCGATGCCAAATCCCAGAACGCGGAGGTTCCCATGGACAGAATCCTTATCATAGAAGACGATGCCCTGATACAGGAGGAGCTTGCGACCCTTCTGTCCAATCAGGGCTATAGGGCATGCTGCGTCACCGATTTCCGGGACGTCTCCCGGCAGGTGCGGGAGGCGTCGCCCGATTTGATCCTGCTGGACGTGAATCTGCCGGGGCAGGACGGCTACCGGCTCTGCACCGCCATCCGCAGCTTTTCCACGGTGCCCATCCTGTTCCTCACAGGCCGGGACACCGCCATGGACGAGCTTCAGGCCCTGACTTTGGGCGGGGACGACTATGTCTCCAAGCCCTACAACATCCCCGTGCTGCTGGCCAGAATCGGCCTGCTGCTCAGACGGCGCGGCCCCGCCGCCCAGGCCGGGCCCTGCCCCATGGAGCACAAGGGCATCCGGCTGGACACGGTGGCTGGGACGCTGGCCCGGGACGGCCAGGTGGTCTCCCTGACCAAAACGGAGCTGAAGATCATGTATCTCCTCTTCCGGCATCCGGGGGAGATCGTCCCCAGACTGGACATCATAGAATACCTGTGGGACAATGAGATCCACACCGATGACAACACCTTAAGCGTGAACGTCATGCGCCTGCGGGAGAAGCTGCGGACGCTGGGGGCGGAGGATTTCATCCAGACCAGGAGGGGGATGGGGTACCAGATATGAAGCTTTCTGATTACATATATGAAGTCAAAGGAGTCCTGCTGGCGTGTTTCGCGGGCGGGCTGTTCTTTACGCTTATCCTGGCCGCCTTCGGGCTCAGCGCGGCGCAGCTTGCGCTGCTTTGGATCTGCTTCTGTCTCATCCTTTTCCCCACCCTTCTGCTCTGCTGGCGAAAGAAGCACAGGCGGCTGTCCTATCTGTCAGACACCCTCCAGGCGCTGGAGCCGAAATATCTGCTGGCCGAAATCGCCGATGCCCCGGACTCCGCCCTGGAGCAGGTCTACTTCCGGCTGCTTAGGACGGCCCTGAAATCCATGACGGACCAGGTGGCGGCCTCTCAGCGCCAGGCCCGGGAATACCGGGAATTCCTGGAGCAGTGGGTACATGAGATCAAGCTGCCGGCGACAGGCATCCAGCTTCTCTGCGAGAACAACAAGACGGACGTCACCCGGAAAATCCTGGCCCAGACCCAGCGCATGGGCCAGGATGTGGAAAAGGTGCTGTTCTACGCCCGTCTGGGCAGCGCGGAGAAGGACTGCCTCATCCGGGAAATCCCCCTGCGGGACTGCGTCATGGACGTGCTGGCCAGGAACCGGCAGCTCCTGATAGAGAGCGGCGCAAGCGTCCACACCGACGTGGCCTACAGCGTGCGCTCGGACCCCCGGTGGCTGTCCTTCCTCCTGACGCAGATTATCTCCAACAGCCTGAAATACCGAAGCGAAAGGCCCCTGGCCCTGGGCATCGCCTCCCGGGAGGCAGACGGCTGCGTGGTGCTGTCCGTCACCGACAACGGGCTGGGCATCCGGCCCAGCGAGCTCCCCCGCGTCTTCGACAAGGGCTTCGTGGGCAGCAACGACCGGGGCACAGGCGCAGGTTCCACCGCCTCCGGCATGGGGGCTGCCACTGGTACAGGGGCTGCCACCAGCATGGGAGCTGCCACCGGCATAGGGCTGTACCTCTGCGCCGGGCTCTGCGAACGGCTCGGCATCGGGATACAGGCGGAATCGGACTGGAACCGGTCTACCACTATCTCCCTTTATTTCTCTGATACACCCTGGGGAGAAGAGCACTGATGTGTTAAAACCGATACCAGTTCTACTGCCCAGCAACATTAGTCTGGTTTAATTCAGCCTTTACCATATCAGAGACACCCGTCAATGCACGTATGTCTTCAAAACGCCAGTCTTCACACTCGCTAAAATATACCTCGTCTTTTCTTTTCTTAAATATACGGACAGGACTGCTGGAAGAATTGTCGTATATATGAAAAATATCACAGATCGGAACCAGATTTTTCACCAATGCCAATGCTCTATCATACCTGGAAATGATTTTTTCTTCCGGTACATCATGTCCGCCGGAAGCGACTCTCGCTTTCACTCTCCAGACATTAATCATCGGATCCGCCGTAAGTATATAATAACAGCGAATAAAATACCCCTTATCAGCAGCCTTCACCAGCAGTTTTAAATTGCGTTCCGTTGACAATACCGTCTCAAAACAGAACTCTCTCATTTGTTCCACATGTTCTTCTCTCTGCTTTTCCGCTAATTGGGCGGCTTCTATGTCAGAGCATTTCAAGTTCTTCTTTATTTCATCCGCATTGATATAATCTATGGGCGGCTTCAGCAACTGTGTGAATGTACTTTTTCCCGAGCCATTCGGGCCAGCAAAAACGACTATCTCAGGCTTTTTCTGCAATCCGCTCACTATAACGCCCCTTCCTCATCCTTCCGCAGAGTTCCGTTCTGGTCCCATCGTTTTCTTCCTGATAAATAATCTGGGTTTTTCTATCATAGACGACTATGGGGACGTCTAATGCCTTATTTTTCTCTAATTCAATTCTTACTGCTGCGTTTGCGCGCCTGACTACCGCTTCATCAGAAATATATTCTTCTCTCTTCATGTCCTGTCCCTCCATATATTGCACGGTTGCTTACCAACTTCATCCGTTAAGGCCTTTTGTCTTGTTCTCAGTATACCATTTCCCACCCTCTTTTACCACCTGTATATCCTAAGTTTTTGAGAAAGCCATTCCTCTTATATGTTTAGAATCCTTCCTCAGCGATATCGTTCCCCTTAAAATGACAAAACTGTCACATGAAATCAACAGACATCTATACCTCCCGTCCATTCCATGTTATAAAGTAATAGGGAATCCAATACAGGAGGTCAATCAAGAATGGACAGATACAGCAATAGCAAGAATCATCGCCAGCCCCCTCTCCTCTCGGTAGAATCCGTGGACAAATACTACGGCTCCCCCCAGTCCGTGACCAAGGCCCTGGACCAGCTGGACTTCCGCGTCCAGCCCGGGGAGCACATCGCCGTCATGGGCGCCTCCGGCTCCGGCAAGACCACCCTCTTAAACTGCATCTCCACCATCGACACCGTAAGCTCCGGCCACATCCTCTTAGAGGGCCGGGACATCACCGCCATCCCCCCGGCGGACATCGCGGCCTTCCGCCGGGAGTCCCTGGGCTTCGTGTTCCAGGAGTTCAACCTGCTGGACACATTGACCCTGGAGGAGAACATGGCCCTGCCCCTGACCGTCCGGGAGCTCCACCAATCGGAAATCCGTGCAAAAGTCCACGCCCTGGCGGACATGCTCGGCCTGAAGGAGGCCCTGGGGAAGTTCCCCTGGCAGGTATCCGGGGGCCAGAAGCAGCGCTGCGCCTTCGCCCGGGCCGTGATCGGGGAGCCGAAGCTAATCCTGGCGGACGAGCCCACGGGGGCCCTGGATTCCGCCTCCGCCCGGATCCTCCTGGAGATCATGCACCGCTTCCACCGGGAGTCCCACGCCACCATCCTGATGGTGACCCACGACGCCTTCAGCGCCAGCTTCGCGGAGCGCATCCTGTTCCTGAAGGACGGGCGGATCTTCAATGAAATCCTCAAAGGCGAGAAGCAGCGGGAAACCTTCTACCAGGAGATCCTGGACGTGCTCTGCGTGCTGGGAGGTGAGAGGCCATGCTGAAACACCTGTCCCTGCGAAACGCCAGGCGCCAGGCCGGGGAGTACGCCCTGTACTTCATCACCCTGACCTGCATCGTGTCCTTCCTCTACGCCTTCAACACCCTGCTCTTCTCCGACAGCGTGAAGGCCCTGCCGGACATGGAGGTGCTGCCCTATATGATCGTGGCCGCCTCTGTGCTCATCATCCTGATCACAGGCCGAATCATCAGCTATATGGCGGGCTATATGCTGAAAAGGCGCAGCCGGGAGTTCGGCATCTACATGCTCTGCGGCATCCCGAATCGGGATATCGCAACGCTCCTCTCCCGGGAGACCGCGCTTCTGGGGATGCTTTCCTTCCTGCCAGGAATGCTCCTGGGGGCGCTATTGTCCCAGTTGCTGGAGGCTGTGGTGCTGCCCATGCTGGGGAGCCGCTACCGGCTGCGCTTCCCCTTCTCCCTGCCCGGGTCAGGGCTTACCTTGGCCTACTTTTCCCTCATGCTCCTGTCCTCTCTGGCAAAGAACCGCAGATGGATCCGCAGGGTGACCCTATACGACCTCCTTGCCGCGGACCGGAAGGCCGAGACCTTCCCCCTGTCCGGCAATGCCCTGCGGGCCGGGCTGTTCCTCCTGTCCCTGGCCATGGGCGGCGCGGGCTTCTGGTTCCTCATGGCCCTGCCCATAGGTTCGGGCTTCGACTTCCTGGTGGGCACCGGCCTGCTGGCGGCGTTCCTGTTCGGCTTCTTCCAGAGCATCCCGGCGTTCCTGGCCACCCTCCTGGCAGGCCGGGATTCCTGGAAATACAGGAGGCACCGGCTGGCGGTATTCCGGGGCTTCACCGCCAGGATACGCTCCACCAGCACAGCCCTGGGCATGCTCTCCACCCTGTTCGCCCTGGCCCTGGCCTTTTACGGCATCGGCATCAGCTTCAGCCAGGTGACGGACAAAATGGTGAACATGAACCTCTGGGACATCCAGCTCCTGCACCCGGGCGAGCAATGGGACTTCACCTCCTGTGAAGAGACAATCGCCCGGATGGTCCCCCTGGAGGCTTCCTACACCTATGCCATCTACACGGACCAAGAGACGGCCCTTACCGACCTGAGGCAGCGGGCATCGGAGGAGCTGGGATATTCCGGCAATCCCATGTACCGGGAATTCTTCCACGACACTTATATGAAGCAGAGCGATTACTGGAGGCTGCAGGAGCTCCTGGGGGTGGAGCTGGAGACGCCGGAGGACGCGTCCCCGGACATGCCCGTCTGCTACGTCCACTGCCTCCCCTCCCTGGCTGATTCCTTCCGGGAGTATCTCAGCCAGGCGGAAAGAACCTATGCCGGATATCCCATCTCCCGGGACGACATGTTCACGGAAGACTTCTGCCAGTCCGACATCTATGGAAACGGGCTTGGTTACATCCTTGTAGTCCCGGATGAGGCAGTGGAGTCCTGCCGCGTCCTCTACAGCCAGTGCGTCATGCTGACTGAGTGCCCCCTGGCACATGATGAGCTGGACGAAATCGCGGATGCATGCGGCCTGACAAGGCTTCGCCGCAACACCGTGCGGAGCAGCTCCGACGGCCCGGGCGCAACCGCCTTCGCGGCAGAGGGGGATTACCTCTCCGGGAAATGGGTGGACAAAGACTTTTTAAACTACCTCCCCGCCCTGGCCATCTGCCTGTTCTACCTGGCCCTGGTGCTGGAGATCACCGGCGCGGCCATCCTGGCCACCCAGCTCCTTGGCGACCGGGACAAGCGCCGCCGGCAGGACCTCCTCCTTTCCCAGCTTGGGATGGAGCCGTGCCAGGTCAGGAGGCTTGGCCGCTGGCAGACCGGGCTGTTCTTCCTGCTGCCGCTCCCCCCGGCCTTTGAGGTGAGCAGCGCCTATATCATCCTCTGCGGGACGCGGCTGGAGCATGGCCTGTTCTACTTTCCGTCCGCCATGGGGCCTATGTGGCTCATCTGGCTCCTGGTGCGCTCCCTGCTCGTCTTCGGGCTGCTCTACGGAATCTACTACGCCGCTGCCCGAATCAGCGACAAAGGGGAAAAGTCCTTGACGCTGCCCCGAAAATAGCATATGATAGAGGGGAAAGAGAAGCAAGGTGACAGTCCAAGGAGAAGGGAAAGGAGCGTCTGAACGAACCATGATTCTGAAGCTGAAAAAGGATATGAAGAAGCAGGTCAAGCGCGTGAGCAAGGAAATGGAGAAGCTTGGCAAGAAGTTCGGCAACAAGGAATATGACACCAATGTCGTATTGTTGAAGATGGACCAGCTGGACAGCGAGCTGAAGGCTCTGCGGGAGGCCGTGAACCGGGAGAAGGAGCGGGCCTACATAGAGAAGATGGGAGGCATCCTTCCGAAGAAGAAGTAGTGCGAACAGCATAGTGGCCCGGGACAGCCGTCCCGGGCCACTGCCATAATCCGCCACTTCCCTTAAAACATGTTCTTCGTCCAATTGCGAACCACTTCAATCAGCCATATTTCCAGTTCCGGTTTGTACCCGCGCCGACCCTCCTTTATGGGAAAAAATCAACTGCTTCTGATACTGCAATACTTTCTGTACTAATGTTAAGCGCTTTGGAAATGTACGCTGCTATATCTGTCTGCAAGGTATCATTTCCAATACTGCCCTCGGGTACAGTATACTTAATGTCGGCTCCAACAACCTTACCTTCCGAATAGTCTATAGCTACTTCACAATCCAAAACTTTGCCCGTGCTCTTAAGCGTCATAACTAAGAGCTTTTCCAAAAATAATTTTTCTTTTTCAATATCAGTGGACTGATTTACAAACTCTGCCTCTTCTCCTCTGGATTTCCCAGTATCCTGAATCACTAAGCACATAATTCCCAAGAAAAGAATGCAGACACCAATTTTAATGCTTAAAAGCCACCTTTTATCCTTCATTTTCATTATATGTCCCGACTCCCAGAAGCTCCTCTTTTTATACTATAGGAAGGTACTTTTCCGCTTTCTATTCTACTATATTCATTTTAGCTTGTCAAATATTATATGCTTGACTTCCATGGTAAACGCATGATTTGATATCTTTTCATCAGTAGAAAAATCTGCTATATTGCATTTAATGACTGGCAATCTCCCTATCAATCCAGCCAAATCTCCTCGTCCGCCAGCGCCAGCATCCTCTCGTCATGGGAGATGAAAAGCAGAGTGCCCCTGTAATCCCGGATGAATCCCTCCAGCCAGGAGAGGGCTTTCTCGTCCAGATTGTTTCCCGGTTCGTCCATGAGCAGGATGTCCCCCTTCCTCAGCAGGGCCCTGGCGATGGAGATCCTCTGGCGTTCCCCGCCGGACAGCGCCTCCTGGTCGTCTGTGACCTCCCTCTGGGCCAGCTCCTCCAGCCCCACCCTGCGGATTGCATCCCACACCTCTTCCTCCCCAGCATCCAGCCTGCCCAGCCGGACATTTTCCCATACGGTGCCCTGGAACAGATAGGGCGACTGCTCCACATAGGCGCACTTTTCCCGCCAGCTCTCCATGGAGATCTCCCGCAGCTCCATCCCGTTGACCCGTATCTCCCCCCGGTATCCGGGATATAGCCCGCACAGGAGCTTGAGCAAGGTGGACTTCCCGCTGCCGTTCCTGCCGCAGACCGCCGTCCTGGCCCCTATCCTCACCTCCTGCCGCAGATCCGCGAATACCTCCTCTTCCCCGTAGGCGAACCCTGTGCCCTGGAGGATAAGGCTCTCCACCCGCCAAATCCTTGCTCCCCCCGTATGCTCCGCGTCCGTGTAGAACAGGGAGATCCGCTTCACCAGGTTCCTGCACAGCGGCACGTTCTTTATGATGTTCACCACATAATCCATGGCCGCGTTGAAGATGTAATAATAGCCGCTCATGGCCACGATCGCCCCCACGGACAGGCCGCCCAGGGATACGGCCACAGCGCCGCTGGCCAAAAGAAGCAGGAGGCACACCGTGTCCATCTGCGCCGTGACCTGGTCCACCTGGGTCTCACAGGCCGCCTTCGGGGCATAGACCCGCTCCCGGTAATCCCGCATGGCCCTCTCCAGCCTTTTCAGGAACCCGCCCTGGAGCCCGTACAGGCAGACCTGCACCGGCTTCCCCACCATCTCGCTCTCCAGCCCCCGTATCGCCGACTTGCACTCCCGTTCCTGCAGGTCGTATCTCTCCAGGGCCTTCCGCATGGCAAGGGGCAGGAACAGCTTAATCAGGCAGACCCCGAAGACCACTGCGGCAAACCACCCCAGGCTCCGGACGGACCAGTACAGGAGATAGGCCGCCACGAAGGGCAGAGAGATCCCCCACATCATCAGGTTCACCCAGGTGATCCCAAGCTGTATCTGGTCGTCCTCCAGCCGGTACTGGGCCTCGCTCCCCCGGATGCTCCCGGCCGCCTGGAAGGTCTTTCCCAGGAACCGCTCCAGGATCAGGCAGCCATGCCCCAGGGAGGCCTTGAACATGGTCACCTCCCCCAGCACGGAGAACAGCAGCGGCAGGACGATCGACAGCCCTACGCTCACCAATATCCTCCGCAGATCCGCGATTCCCTCCGCCATGCTGCCTCCCAGCGCGAAATCCGCGAACCTCCCCAGGACAGTGGCGGAATACGTGTGCAGCACCTGCCCCGCCACCAGCTCGGCCGCGTAGAACAGCACCGGAACCCAGTACATCACCAGGCAGTCCCGGCATATCTTCCCATAGATTTTCCTATTCCCCATATAACCGTCCCTCCCACAGCCGAAAACGTGCGCCCTCCAGTCCGTCGAACAATTCGTCATGGGTGACGATCAGCGCCCCGCCCCGGCGCTCCCGCAGCAGCTCCAGGAGGGCGGCCTTCCCAGCCCCGTCCAGATGGTTGGTGGGCTCGTCCAGGAGCAGGAGCCTGGGCTCCAGGGCAAAGGCCAGGGCAAGGAAAGCTTTCTTCCTCTCCCCCTGGGACATCTGGCTCATCCTCTTCTCCCGCAGCAAAGCGGCGTCCGCCCCCAGCCTTTCCGCGTTCCGGCGCAGACGCTCCCTGTCCAGTCCCAGCCCCTGCCCGGCCAGGCCCTCCTCCACGCTGCCGTACATCTCCTCCGGGGTCATTTCAAAGGCAGGGTCCTCCTGCAGCAGATAGAAGAACCGGGCCGGAAAGCATTCCCTTCCCAGCTCCTCCGGACGCCTGTCCCCGATCAGGACAGTCCCCTCCCCGGCCTCCTCCATGCCTGCCAATAGACGGAATACCGTAGACTTTCCAATCCCGTTGGGGCCTCTTATGATATTTATCTTCTCCATGTCCAGTTCCGCCAGGGGAATTGCCAGCAGGGACTCCTCGTAGGCAAAATGAAGGTTCTCCAGCCGGATAATGCTCCCCTCCCATGTCCCCTGGGGGCTATCCGTCTCCCTGTACCAGTTCAGGAGGCGCTCCTGGGCCTGATCCGCCATGGCGAACCTGGGCAGGGTCTCGAAGGCCTTTTTCACGGCGGCGTAGATGCCTGTGGAGAGGGCTATCGCCTGCACGCCGGTCTCCACAGTGAGATACCCGCCCAGCAGGAGCAGGCCGATGATGCAGTACGTGCCGTATTTCAGGATATTGTCCAGCAGGGAATACATGCCCGACTCAGAGCGGTTGGCAAAGACGGACTCGTTGCCGATCACCCAGTACCGCCGGTAGATCTCCTTAAGCTTTCCCAACCACCAGTCCCTCAGCCCGTACAGCTTGATTAACAGGAAGCCCTGAAAGGCCGTGATCACAAAATTGGTGATCTCCCCCTCTATCCTGCGGCATTTGTCATAGTTCACCTGCAGATACTTCCTCACCACCAGGGGAGGGACCACCTGCAGAAGGGAAATCCCCAGGATGATCGCCCCTGCCGGCGGGCTCAGCCACAGGAGATATCCCCCGAAGAGCAGGGTCTCTGCCACCGCCGCGGTCATGGCTGGCCGGTCCGTCATCAACCGCTCCGTGACCGTGGCAAGGTCATTGCTGAAGTTCTCCAGGTTGCCGCCCAGGCTGGAGCGGTGCAGGAGATGCAGCGGGTTCGCGTAGAACCGCCCGTACAGCTTCAGCCTGCAGCGCTGTCCGGCCTCCAGCATCCGCTGTTTCAGCAGAGTCTGGAGCCTTATCCCAAGCAGCAGGAAGGCCGACAGCAATGACAGCAGCGCCGCCGCGGAGACTGCCACCGCCCTTACCTCCCCCGCCACCGCCCTGGCCACCACCTGGGCGATGAGGATGGGCATGAGGATGCCGTAGGGGATATGGATCAGGTTCACCCACAGGGAGAACCGCTCCACTCCCCGCAGCTCCTCCTGATACATGTATGTTTTCCTCTTCTCTGCGCTCATGCTCCGCCTCTGTCTCCCGCCTGCGCCCTACAGGGCCTTTTTTTCTATTGTAATCGCTTTCCTTTCCTGGTTCAATAGCACAAACGGTTCGGTAGCGTTTGATAAAAAGCTCCGCAAAACAAGCCCTACCTTTTGGGCGCAAAAAAGACGCACGGTTTACAATTTACTGTTCCATGCGCCTTTACGCTTTCACTTTGATATTAAATTATGTTGTTGATTATGCTAACTGCATGACTTCGGCTTCAATCTCCT
>CAOOJO010000049.1 GCA_948496895.1 uncultured Acetatifactor sp.
TGACCATCAGTATCGCCAGGCTGGTGTTCACCTTCTTCCCGCCGATCCTGCTGACGGTCATCATCTTCGACCTGCGCAGCACGGTATTCAAGAAATTTGGCCAGACCCTGGTGTACATACCCCATTTCTTCTCCTGGGTCATCATCTACGGCATCGTTTTCGCGTTCTTTAGTGAAAGCGGTTTCATCAACGTCCTGATCGGCAAGCTGGGCGGCAATACCTATCCGTTCATGACCTCCAGCAAGGCCTTCGTCCCTCTGCTGGTGGGCTCCCAGGTCTGGAAGGAGGCCGGGTGGGGCACGATTCTCTATTTCGCCGCCCTGACCGGCGTGAACCCGGAGCTGTACGAGGCGGCCAAGATAGACGGGGCGGGGCCCCTGGCCAGGATCGGGGCCGTGACGCTTCCCGCCATGATTCCGGTAATCTCCTTCTCGCTGATCATGGCCATGGGCAATATCCTGAACAGCGACTTCGAGCAGATATTGCTGTTCTACAACGCCAGCGTCTTCGACGTGGCGGATGTCATAGACACATGGGTGTACCGGATAGGCCTGGGCAGGATGCAGTACGGCGTGGGTTCGGCCGTGAGCATGATGAAGGCCGTGGTGAGCCTGGTATTGATTCTGATCGCGAACACCGCCTCAAAGAAGGTGGCCGGACGCGGCATGTTTTAGGGAAAGGAGCCGGACGCACATGAGAGAAGCGAAAGAGACCATAAAATTCAGGACGCCCAAGGAGAACCGTATCAAAATGTCCAGGCAGGAATGGACATACCAGATCGTCATCAATGTCATCATGGTGCTGGTGCTGGTGATATGCGTGGTTCCGCTGTTCTACGTGCTGGGCATGTCCTTAAGCTCGGAGGGGGAGATGCTGGAGCGTAACTATTTCATCATCATTCCCAGGAAGCCTGTTCTGAGCGCATACAAATACATCATCACAGGGACAAACTTCCTGCACGGCATGCTGATCACGCTGATCCGCACCCTGCTGGGCGTGGTGGTGGCCCTGATTTTCCCGCTGATGCTGGGATATACCCTGGCGAACTATGATTTCCCCTGCCGCAAGGCCCTGATGATCTACCTGATCATCACCATGATCCTGGGCGGCGGATTGATTCCCGGATACCTGCTGATGAGCAAGCTGCACCTGCTCAATACCTTCTGGGTCTATATCGTCCCGGCTTTCGGCAATCCATATGGTGTCCTTGTAGTCAAGATGTTCGTGGAGGGGCTGCCCCAGGACGTGATGGATTCCGCGGAGCTGGACGGCGCGTCGGAGCTGCAAAAGCTCAGCTATATCGCCCTGCCCCTGTTAAAGCCCACCCTCTGTGCGCTGGGGCTCTTCGCGGCGGTGGCCCACTGGAACGACTGGTTCTCCACCATGCTGTACGTCCGGGATTCCAACCTCTATCCGGCCCAGTTCATCATCCGGAATCTCCTGACCCAGACCGCCCAGACGGACATCAGCAACAACCTGGTCTCCACCTATGTCAAGATGACGCCCCAGTCCCTGAAGATGGCCAGCGTGGTGGTGGCGGTGCTGCCCATCCTGTGCGTGTACCCGTTCCTGCAGAAGTATTTCATCTACGGCATGTACACGGGCTCCGTGAAGGGATGATGCAGGGGAAGCTTTCAGAAGGATTGTTATGCCGGCAGACGGGAATGGGTTCCGCCTGTATCGGCTTAACATAGAGAAAAAAAGGAGGATCAAGTAATGAAGAGAAAGAAACTAATGGCTCTGTGTCTGGTAACAGCCATGTCCGCTTCCATGCTGGCGGGCTGCGGCAGCGGAGACGGAGGCAGCAAAGAGTCTTCCGCGGACAATCAGGAGCAGTCTTCCGCGGAGGAATCCAGCAAGGAGGAGGAAAGCAGCGCCGAAGAGAGCAGCGATGAGGGCGGCGAGGCGGCCGACGGCGAAGAGGCCGGCGGAACCACCACGGCAAACGTGCCCGCTTTTGAGGATATCCAGTTCCCGGATACCATGCCCTCGAATCCTACCCTGGCCGAGGACAGCTGGTATGACTACGATGACATGAGCGTACATTATGACCTGGAGTTCTTCACCTACAACTACGGGGAAGAGCTTCCGGCCAACGATCCCATCGCGGCATGGCTGAACGAGAAGTTCAACGTGACGATCACGCTGACCACTGCCACCAGCGGCGACGTGGAGAGCGTGCTTTCCACCAGGTTCTCGTCGGACGACGTGCCGGATCTGTTCTCCCTGCCCAACCGGGATTACGGCTTTACCTTGGGCGAGCAGGGCCTGCTGGTGGATGCCAGGGACATCTATCCCTACATGCCCCAGACCTGCAAATTCATGACGAATACGCTTCTGAAGTACAGCACCATGGAGGACGGGACGATTCCTTTCTTCACCAAGTACGCCATCCAGGACGGGGATATCTGGGGCCTGGCCATCCGCGAGGACTGGCTGGAGAGCCTGAACATGGAGATGCCCACCACGCTGGACGAGCTGAAGGAGTACGCAAGGGCATGTACCTTTGACGATCCCGACGGAAACGGCCAGGACGATACCTGGTTCATGACGGGCGCAGGCGGCGGCACCGGCTTCGGATGCCTGGGCGGATTCCAGACCTGGTTCGGCAACCCGGCTGTCCGCGCAGAGGGCGGCAAGCTGGTATCTCCCATGCTGGACGGCTCTCAGAAGGGTTGGATTTCCTTCATGCATGAGCTCTATGACATGAACGTGCTGGCTCCCGACTGGTTCACCATCGACTGGGAGAGCGCCAAGGCCTATATGCTGAAAGGCAGGGTGGGTATGGTGAACTATCCCTCCGGCGCCCTTTACAATGAGCAGGCCCTGGCCAACGACAACGATTTCGCAGGCGCCGCAAAGACATGGGCCTATCTGCCCAGCCTGCCCGATGGCGCAAAGGGCGGCGCAGGCGGCAATGCCGGTCCCCTCTGGGCGATTCCCAAGAGCAAGGTAGAGGGCGATCAGGGCAAGCTGATGAGAATCCTCCACATCATGGATTCCATGTGCTATGGCGGCGACAGCTACTTTGCCACAGTGCAGGGCGGCGGCAATGAGGTTCACGAAGGATATGACGCGGACGTCAGGGAATACCTGCCCGACGGCACCAACTACTGCTACGTGGACGCCAGCCATCCCGGATTCGACGGCACCTATGGCACCACCAACCTGGCCCTGGCTACCTGGCAGAACTTCGGCTATACCTTGAAATGGCAGCTGGAATATGTAAGCGATGACATGGATGCGGATCTGAAGGCCCAGAAGGAGAAGACCAACGAAGGCATCAAGGCCATGGCAAGCTACGACAGATGGCCCAACGACGGACTGTTGAGCTCCGTCTCCTCCAGCACCATCGCCCCGAACCTGAGCGAGTATGAGATCCAGCAGCTGTACAAGTTCGTGGTAGGCGAGCGCAGCATGGACGAGTGGGATACCTATGTCACGGAATGGCTTGACCGCGGCGGACGCGACGTCCTCACCGCCCAGGCCGAAAAGCTCGGCGTGGAGCTTCCGGATGAGGCGAAGTAAGGCCTGAAGGTTTCCATACGGAAAGTCGGACGTAAGGCAACGGTACGGCCGCACTGCAGACAGACTGCAGCTGCGGCCGTATTTTATTGCAGGATTCCGATTCTTCAGGCTATGCCTGACCTACTGTCATTCTTGCTATATTGGGGTTCAATCCAGCCTACAGGGCAGGGAAATCGCCTGCTCTCCGTCCTTGCTGACGAAATGGTGCCGGACGCCCAGCTGCTCCATCCAGCCCCTCACCTCCACTGTCCTCCAAGGACCGGTGTTGAAGCCGCCTCCCGCGTCATTGTCCCAAAGCCAGTCCGGCGTGTTCCAGAGGCATGCCCTGGGGGCCACCGCCTGGTAGAAGCTCTGCTTCACCCCATTCTGCCCGTGGTGCGCCATCTGCACGAAATCCGCGTGCAGATCCTGTGCGGGGACGGTCTCCAGCACCCTGTCCCCCGCCTCCTCGCCCAGGTCGCCCACGAAGAGAATCCTCTGCCCCTCCGCGTCCACGCGGAACACCACGGAGGAATTGTTGATCACGTTCTGCGGAATCGTCTCTCCCTCAGGTACATGGAGCACGCTGATTTCCACGGAATCTATCAGGAAGTGCTGCCCTTTCCGGAACCTGCGGCAGATATCCGGGTGGGCCGCCGCAAAGGCACCGAACTCCTTCGTGGTCTCAGCATCCGTGCATCCCTCGAAGTCATTGGCCCTGTAGAATTCATAGGACAGGAAATGGCTGTAGACATTTTTCACTTTCAGGGGATGGGGCCTGGAAAAAATCTCCATAAGCGCATCCACATGATCCAGATGGGGATGGGTTAGCAGCCAGAGCTCCACGGTGGGTTCCGGCCCGCCCAGCCGAATCAATGTCTCCAGCAGGTTCCCCGCATCCTGCCTGTTCCCTCCGTCGATGACCACCAGCTTCCCTGTGCTGGTCTGCAGAACATAGGACATCATCTGGGTCGGGCTCTGTTCATGGAGCATGTACAATGTCGTCTGCATGTTTCTTTTATCCTCCTGTTTTCCTCCGTCCTCTGGCCCGCACCGCGGCTTCCCGCCGAAATCCGTCAGGCCGAACGTCATCTTCCGCCGAAGCCCCAGGGCTATCGGTTTGGGTTTATTCTACCTTCATCTGGAGAAAACTGCAAGAGATTTAGTAATAATTATTTACAATTTTCCGGCTGATTCTCCAGCTTGATACGGATGAACCTCCGCTTCCCGATTCTCAGCACATCCCCTGATTCTATGGGCTCTTCCAGGCCCTCCACCCGGGCGCCGTTCTTCTGTACGCCGCCCTGGGCTATCAGCCTGCGCAGCTGCGCGCCGCTGTCCACCAGGCGGGCCGCCGTCAGCGGACGGATGCAGTCGTACAAGGTGGCACTTGCCGCCAGAGCGCCGTCCTTCCCAGGCGCAGCCTGCTTCTTGGCCGCGCCTTCCTTCCACGGTACATGCAGCACGTCCACCTGCTCCGGCACGGACTTGTTGGTAAAGGCTTCCGTGAAGAACCGTTCCGCTTCCTCCGTCTCCTGAGGGCTGTGGTAGAGGGAGGTGATGGTCCTGGCCAGTATCAGCTTGCAGTCCCTGGGGTTCCAGCCCTCTGCCAGCTGCTGTTTGAGCGTGTCCAGCTCCTGGGGCGGGATGTCCGTGGCCAGCTCGAAGTATTTCACGATCAGGGCGTCGGGCACCTGCATGGCCTTGGTGAACATGGTGCGGGCGTCCTCGCAGACGCCGATGTAGTTGCCCAGGCTCTTGCTCATCTTCTCCACCCCGTCCAGCCCCTCCAGCAGGGGCATGAACAGCGCCGCCTGGGGCTCCTGTCCCCGCTCCCTCTGGAGGCTCCTGCCCAGCAGGATGTTGAAGGTCTGGTCCGTGCCGCCCAGCTCCACGTCCGCCTCCAGCTCCACGGAATCGTAGGCCTGCATCAGCGGGTAGAAAAATTCGTGGAGGCCGATGGGAATCCCGCCCCGGAACCGCTTCTGGAAATCGTCCCGCTCCAGCATCCTGGCCACGGTCATGGTGGAGGCCAGCCGCAGCACCTCGTCCAGGTTCAGCACCTCCAGCCATTCCCCGTTGAACCGCACCTGGGTCTTCTCCCGGTCCAGGATGCGGAAGATCTGCTCCTGGTAGGTCTGGGCGTTCAGGAGCACCTGGCTCTCTGTCATGGCCTTCCTGCCGTTGCTGCGGCCGGTGGGGTCGCCGATTTTGGCCGTGAAGTCGCCGATGACGATGACTATCGTGTGGCCCAGATCCTGCATCTGCCTCAGCTTCCGCAGGGTGACCGCATGGCCCAGGTGGATGTCCGGAGCGCTGGGATCCATGCCGAACTTGATTGTCAGGGGCTTTCCGGTGCGGATGCTGCGGGCGATCTTCCGCTCCAGCTCCTCCGCCCCAATCAGCTCTGCGGCGCCCTGGGTGATGACGCGCATCTGGTGATGCACCTGTTTTGTTACCTCTTTTGCTTCCATTGCCCTCTCCTTCCGCCGCCTTGCGCGGCTCATGAATATTTTCGTTCCATCTCAAGCGGATAAGAGCAATGAGAGCGGGCCTGCGCGAAGCGCACAAAAAAGCTCCCATCCTTCCAAAAGGACGAGAGCCAATGCTTTCGCGGTACCACCTAATGTTCACAGACGGATTCCGCCGCCTGCCTCTTCGGGTACGTCCACGCAAGGATGCGGTGGGTGATACCCTAGCACGATAACGGGTGCGGGAACCGTCGCAGCCTACTAATCCCCCGGGACATTCGGTGCGAAGCTCAAAGATGTATTCACACAAAGCCTTCCCATGCGCCTCTCATCCACCGGCTGCTTTCTGTACGTTCCAGCTTGTGCTACTTCTTCTTGTCATTGCTTTTCTGATATCAATCGCTTGAATATGAAATTAAAAGCATTATAAAGAATATTCGGTCGGCTGTCAAGGGGGAAATTTTTTGAGGTAAAATTCTTAAGTTTTCCTCCCATGTGCCCCAACCGCTTCCGAATCTGCTATAATGCCTATATAACAATAAAAAACGGAGGAAACGAAAGTGCTAGAAAATCATGTCTCAGATAAGAAATCCCTCTTTCCCACCGGTGCCCACACCGAGCTGAGGGAGCAGAAAAGCCGCAGCCGCCGGGTCAGCCTGGTGCAGGGCAACCTCACCGGCAACGAGCGCTCAGAGAGCCTGGGCATCAGCGCCAGGGTCTACCAGAACGGCGTATACGGCTTCTCTTCCATGGCGGAATGCTCCGGCAGCGCCGCGGAGACGGTGCTGAAGGCCGCCGTAGCGAACGCCCTGTTCATGGACCGCCATGTAGGCAGGGGCAAGGGGCCTCTGCCCATCATCCCCTGTAGCGACGTGCCCGCAGGCAAGGCCATCCAGGACACGGACCAGAAGCAGTACATAGAATTCGCAAAGGCCCTGGACGCCTACATCGCCGGGAAGTACAAGAACCTCTCCAGCCGGTCGGTGATAGTCTCCGAGGATTCCATGGAGAAGATCGTCTGCACCTCGGACGGCTGCGACGGGCATATCTGCGCCCCCAGGAGCCATGTGTACATCGTCCTGGGCGCGGAGTCCACCTCCGGCAGCCCCCTGGAGCTCTTCCATCCCGCAGGCGGTTCCGGCATCTTTTCGGAGAACTTCACCGATCCGGCCCTGCTCTATCCCCAGATAGACGCCCTGTACGAGAAGCTCATGCACAAGCGGGAGGGCGTCCATGCCCAGGCCGGCTACAAGACCGTAGTATTGGGAGGCTTCCTCTCCGGCATGCTGGCCCATGAGGCGGTGGGGCACACGGTGGAGGCGGATCTGGTGCTGGGCGGCTCCGTGGCAGGCCCTGCGCTCCACAAGCGGGTGGCATCCGACCTGGTGACTCTGGTGGACTTCGCCCACACCGCTTTCGGAGCGCCCACGCCGCTGCCTGTGTACTTAGACGACGAGGGCACCCCCGCCGAGGACGCGGTGTTGATCCAGAACGGCATCCTCCAGGGCTATATGCACAGCAGGGAGAGCGCCCAGCATTTCGGCATGAAGCCCCAGGGCAATGCCAGGGCCTGGAGCTTCTCCGATGAGCCGCTGATCCGCATGCGCAATACCGCGGTCCTCCCGGGAAAGGATAAGCTGGAGGACATCATCGCCTCCGTGGAGGACGGCTATTACCTGCTCGACACCACCAACGGGCAGGCCGACACCACCGGGGAGTTCATGTTCGGCGTCAGCATGGGCTATGAGATCAAGAAGGGGAAGCTGGGCCGGGCCCTTCTGGACACCACCATCTCCGGCGTGGCCTTCGACATGCTGAAGACCGTGGACATGGTATCGAATACGATGGAATGGGCAAGCTCAGGATTCTGCGGCAAGAAGCAGCCCATGCCAGTGGGAATGGGCGGGCCCGCCCTGCGCTGCAAGGTAATGATAGGAGGTCGCTAATCATGGATAAGAGCATTCATATGGAAAAGAGCATTCAGGAAGATATCAGGGAGATTGCCCATAAGACAGGCGAGTGCCTGCGGGAGGCGGGCGCGGACAAGGCCCAGTACACCGTGACGGAGACCCAGACCCATGAGTTCAACGTGGACGGCGGGGAGTTCTCCCTGTTCCGCACCCTCTTCGGCCACAGCCTGTCCGTCACCGCATACAAGGATCAGAAAAAAGGCTCTGCCTCCATCAATCAATTCGACGACAGAGCCATAGAAGCCGCCGTCCGGGACTGCCTCAAGTCCGCGGCGTCCGGCGTGGCCGACGAAGCCTACGACATCGCCCCCGCGCAGGAGAGCGGGACCTTCCGGGACGGGGCTTACGAGCCCGACATCGACCTGTTCTTCCAGCGCACCAGGGAGCTGATGCGGGACATCCGGGAGCGGCATCCGAAGATTCTCATGGAGCAGATGATCGTGAGCCACGACCAGACGCATACCATTTACCGCAATACCAACGGCACGGAATTCGAGGCCTTCCAGGGGGCCTATGCTGTCTCCCTGATGTTCTCCGCCCACGAGGGCGATGCCGCCACCTCCTTCTTCGGCAGCGACATCTGCACGGACAGGCTGGACAGGCCCTTCATCGAGCTGGGCTCCCTGGAAAAGGACCTGGCCGACACCGAGGCCCAGCTGTCCACCGTGCCGGTGGAGGGGAAATTCCAGGGCGTCATCCTGCTGACCCCGGGCAGCCTGCCGGACTTCCTGGGAAACATCATCGGCAACTTCGCCTCGGACGGATGCATCCTGGACCGGACCAGCATCTGGCTGGACAAGCTGGGGCAATCCGTGGCAGACAGCCGCATCACCCTCTCCCTGCGTCCTGAAGACAGGCGTATAGTCTGCGGCGAGAGGTTCACCCGGGACGGGTTCCGTTCGAAAGACTACGACCTCATCAAAGACGGGGTGCTGAAGTCCTTCTGCCTCTCCCTGTATGTGGCAAACAAGTCCGGCTTCGCCCCCGCCGGGAACTCCTCCTTCGCCCTGGTGGTGGAGGACGGGGACACGCCTTACGCGGACATGGTAAAGTCCATCAAAAGGGGCCTCATCGTGGGCCGCTTCTCCGGCGGCAATCCCAGCGTCAACGGGGATTTCTCCGGCGTGGCCAAGAACAGCTTCCTGGTGGAGGACGGGGAGATCAAAGGGGCGGTCAGCGAGACCATGATAAGCGGCAACCTGGCCCAGCTTCTGAACAGCCTGGTGGCCATCTCCCGGGAGACCGTGGAGAACGGCAGCAGCGTGCTGCCTTATATGGCCTTTGACGGGGTGGTCATCTCCGGGAAGGAGAATGGGGCGCAGTAGGCGATAAGCTCCGGCCTATTTCCAATGCGCAGATCTGCAATATCACAAAAAGCCATGTCAGGGGCAGGCCCTTGGCATGGCTTTTTTCATCTCCTACTCCGCGAACAGCGCCGTGGAGAGATACCGGTCCCCGGTATCCGGCAACAGGGCCACGATGGTCTTCCCCTTGTTCTCCGGGCGCTTGGCCAGCTGGACGGCGGCCCACACGGCAGCGCCGGAGGAGATGCCCACCAGCACGCCCTCGCTCCTGCCTACGCTCCTGCCTGCGACAAAGGCGTCTTCATTCTCCACCGTGATGATTTCGTCATAGACCTGGGTATTCAGCACCTCCGGGACAAAGCCCGCGCCGATGCCCTGAATCTTATGCGCGCCGGAGATGCCTTTGCTCAGCACGGGAGAGGAAGCCGGCTCCACGGCCACTATCTTCACCTGGGGATTTTGGCCCTTCAGGTACTCGCCCACTCCCGTCAGCGTGCCGCCGGTGCCCACGCCGGCCACGAAGATGTCTACTTTCCCTTCCGTGTCCTCCCAGATCTCCGGGCCTGTGGTGGCCCTGTGGGCGGCGGGGTTGGCCGGGTTCACGAACTGGCCCGGGATGAAGCTGCCGGGAATCTCCTTTGCCAGCTCGTCGGCCTTCTGGATGGCCCCTTTCATTCCCTTCGCCCCTTCGGACAGCACTAGCTCCGCCCCATAGGCCTTCATAATCTGGCGGCGCTCTACGCTCATGGTGTCCGGCATGACGATGATGATGCGGTAGCCCCGGGCTGCGGCCACGGAGGCCAGGCCGATGCCCGTATTGCCGGAGGTGGGCTCGATGATGACAGAGCCTGGCTTCAAAAGGCCTTTCTCCTCGGCATCGTCAATCATGGCTTTGGCCACCCGGTCCTTCACGGAGCCTGCCGGGTTGAAGTATTCCAGCTTGACCAGGATCCGAGCCTCCAGGCCCTCCTCCTTCTCGATGTGCGTCAGCTCCAGCAGGGGAGTCCTGCCGATCATCTGGTCGGCGGATGTATAGATTTTTTTCATATTCTTGTCTCCTGTCCTTTATTACCTATCTGTCAAGTAGGTTAATGCAAGTATATAGCAGAACCCAGATTTTGTCAATCTCAAATCCCATCATTTTTTCATTGATTTTCCCATTAACCGTGTTGTATAATAGGTTTATGACTATAGGGTTCGCGAAGGGTTCAAGCAAAAAAGCCCACGGGCTGCGGAAAGGCATGGGATCGTTATGTTGGTTTCTACTAAAGGGCGGTATTCTCTCCGGGTCATGATCGACCTGGCCGAGCAACAGTCGGACAGGTATATCCCGCTGAAGGAGATTGCCGGACGGCAGGGGATTTCAGAGAAATATCTGGAGAGCATCATCAAGCTCCTGGTGAAGGGGAAGCTCCTCACAGGCCTGCGGGGAAAGGGCGGCGGCTATAAGCTGACCAAGGCCCCTGACCAGTACACTGTGGGCGATATCCTGCGCCTGACGGAGGAATCCCTGGCGCCGGTGTCCTGCCTGGAGGAGGATGCCCCCTCCTGTCCCCGCAGGGATGGCTGCCGCACCCTGGCGCTGTGGCAGGGGCTGGACAAAGCGATCAGCGACTATCTGGACCGGATCACCCTGGCGGAACTGCTCCGCCCGGAGGACGGGCGGCCGTGACGCTGTCCGCCTCCCTGTTGAACTCTGAATCCGAAAAACTGTTCATGCCAGGAGCCAGCATATGCCCTATATACAATGAAAAAGAGTATGTTGGCGGAGATATCATGTATGGTGCGTGATAAATTGAGACCGGAGAATCCCGGAAAAAGAGGAGAGGAAGGCTACGGCT
>CAOOJO010000050.1 GCA_948496895.1 uncultured Acetatifactor sp.
CCGCCGTCAGCCTGATCAGCTTCTCCGCCGCCAGCCGCCCGATCTCCACCAGGGGGATCGAGATGGACGTAAGCGCCGGCTCCACGTAATCGCACAGCTCTATGTCGTCGAAGCCGATGAGGACGATCTCCTCCCCGATGGCTATCCCCATCTCCTTCAGCACCTTCATGGCCCCCACTGCCATCCAGTCGTTCATGCAAAAGAGCGCGTCCGGCCTCTCCTCCAGGGCCATCAGCCTGCGGCAGGCCTTCTCCCCGGAATAGGGGCTCCAGTCGCCGTACTCGATCAGCGCCGGATCCATGGCCGCCCCGGCCTCCATCAGCGCCGTCTGGTAGCCCATGAGGCGCTTGTAGGCCGGAACCGATTCCACCGGGCCGCTGATCAGCCCTATCCTCTTGCGCCCCTGCCTCAGCATGGCCTCCACGGCCTGGGTGGCCACCCGCTGGTTGTCATTGTTCACCATGTAGTCGCCGGGGTTCTTGGTATAGCTGTAGGCATATACCAGCGGCATGTCCGTCCGGATCAGCCCGGTGATGTCCCGGTCGTGCATCCCCACGTAGATGATGCCGCAGGCGCCCACCGTCCGGAAGATCTCTATCTTGTCCCTGACCTCCTTGCGGTAGTTCATGGTCAGGCTGTAGTCCTGCCTGCCGTCATGCCAGATCTTCTCGCACAGGTTCAGGTCCCCCAGGAGGATCTGGTAGTTCTCCCTGTCCGCCGCCTGGTTGATGCCCTGGACGATGTTGTTGACCTGAAAGGTGGAGATGTCCTCCGAGACGATGCCGATGATGTTGCTCCTGCTGGACCGCAGCGCCCGGGCCGCTATGTTGGGCTGGTATCCCAGCTCCCGCGCCGCCCTGCGCACCTTCTGCGCCACGGTCTCGCTGACCTTGTTCTCCTTATTGTTCATCACGTAGGAGACCGTGGCCGTAGAGACTCCCGCGCGCTCCGCCACATCCTTTAATGTCGCCATCCCGCCACCTCTCTTTCCCTCATCCCGGCCTGACGCCCGGATCCTGTCAGAGGGGTTTAATCGTTTAACCCCATTTTCTCTGTTCCATTCTCTGTCCTGCGCTCCTTCGATAACAGCCCGCACTATAACGTACTATAATCGTATGCCATTTCGCCATGTTTTTTACCAATTCTGGCCTATTTTCCATGCTTTTGGTTCTGAGTTCCTTGATAAATATTATACTGCCGGATTCATCTCCCTGTCAATTCCGCATTTTTCACAAGTTAATCGTTTAAATTTTGTGCATTTTTTATATTGATTTTATATTTTTCATATTTATATAATAATTTCATGCATCATGGGGGCAGAGCCTGCCCCTGGCCGGCGGACGCGGACTCCCCGGCAGAAAGGAGGATTTATGTCCACTATCACGAAAGCCGCAGGCGCCCAGGCGGCCCCCCTTCTGGCCAGCTATGACTTCACCGGAGTCAGCAGCACCATCGCCCCGGACCAGACGGGGAACGGGTTCGCCGGGGTCATCCGGGGCTGCGACAGGGGAGGCGCCGCCATGGGCCAGGATACTGTCTTCGGGCATGAGCTACCGGTGCTTTGCCTCACCGGGGGCTCCCAGGGCGGCTTCCTGCAGCTGCCTGACGGCGTGCTGAACGGTGCTGATGGCGTCACTGTCAGCTTCTACTGCAGGATAAACGCCGTCACGGAATACACCAATCTTTTTTCCTTCGGCAGGGACAACTGCTTCTATCTGTCCGTGCTGCCCGGGGAGGAGGACGAATCGAAGGTTTTCCTCTCCCCCTGCGCCACGGCCGGGGGCAGGAGCCAGGAGGCCTGTCTGCAGGAGTGGATCCCTGTCCCTCTGGGCCGCTGGCTCCACATGGCAGTCTCCTTCGGAAACGGGCTCCCCGCTCCCATAGAGCTGTACATCGACGGCGAGAAGAAAGCGGAGCTTGCCCACCGCCGCATGGAGGCAAGGGCCCTGGAGGGCGCGGCGGAGAACTATTTCGGCTTCGGCTCCTTTGCCCTGGCCCCTCTGGGCGCGGCCTTCACGGACATCCGGATATTCGGCGGCGCGTTACATAAGGAAGAGATGGAGGCCCTGTTCCACATCGAGCCGGAGGAGCGGCTGCGCCTGGAACTCCAAAGCCTCGACGCCCTTTTTGAGGGGCCTCTGGAAAAGCCCCCTGTGCTGCCTGCCCAGGGAAGGATGGGCGCGGCGATTGCCTGGAAGAGCCTGACCCCGGAGACGGTCTCGGATGACGGCCGGTTCCGCCGCCCCGCCGCCGGGAGCCCTGCCCTGGAGGGGACGCTGCGGGCCTCTCTGACCTTTCAGGGCCGGAGCGTGGCCCGGGACTTCTCCTTCCGGATCCCGCCCCTTCCTCAGGACGCGGAAATCGCGGAGGCGGACGCCGCCGGGGTAGCGCTGCCTTTTCCCGGGCACGTGGTGTCTGACCTGGACCTGCCGGAGAAGGGCGAAGGCGGCTCTGTCTTCCATTGGGAGAGCAGCCGTCCGGAGCTCATGGACAATCAGGGGCATCTGCTCCGCAGGCCGACGCAGGATTCCGTCTCCCTGACGCTGGCGCTGACCGCCGCCTACGGAAGGGCAGAGGCGGCCAGGCAGTTCCGGGTGCGGATCCTGCCCGATGTGTGCCGCAGCCTTCCCCGCAGGGAATACATCCCCGCGGCTCCTTTAGAGACGGCTTCCTTATGGGCAGCTTCCCCGGAGGCGACTTCCTCGGAGATGACTTCCACAGAGATGACTTCCACAGAGACAGCTTCCCCGGAAAAGGGCGGCTGCTCTGCCAGCGCCGGGCCTGTCCTCCAGGCCGCGCCTGCGCCCATGACGGACATCAGGCTTTCCTCCGGGAGCATTTTCTATGAGAATCAGGAGCGATGCCTGGCCTATCTGAAGCTCCTGGACGCGGACCGGATGCTCTACAATTTCCGCAGGGCCTTCGGCGTCTCCACAAAGGAGGCTCTGCCGCTGGGGGGCTGGGAAGAGCCCTCGGGCCTTCTGCGGGGGCATTCAACGGGACATTTCCTGTCGGCCCTGGCCGCAGCCTATGCCTCCACAGGGGACAGCGCCTACCGGGAGAAAGCGGCGTACCTGGTAAGCGAGCTGCTGCGTCTCCAGGAGACGGCCCTGGGAGACCCCGCCGCCTTCCGGACGGCCTGTTCCCCCGCCAATGCGGTGCAGTCCCTCTGGAGCCGGACGCCGGGCAGTTGGGGCAGGGGGTTCTTAAGCGCCTACTCCCCGGATCAGTTCGCCCTGCTGGAGGAGTTCACGCCCTACGCCACCATATGGGCGCCCTACTATACCCTGCATAAAATCCTGGCGGGGCTGATCGACTGCCATCTGCTGCTGGGAAGCGAAGAGGCCCTGATCTGTGCCAGGGGCATCGGGGACTGGGTCTATGCCAGGCTTTCCGGGACTACGGTGGAGCAGCGGGAAAAGATGTGGAAGATGTACATCGCCGGAGAGTACGGAGGCATGAACGAGTCTCTGAGCAGGCTCTATGAACTCACCGGAAACAGGGATTATCTGGAGGCCGCCCGGATGTTCGACAATGGGGCCCTGTTCCAGGGGCTGGCCCACGGCAGGGACACCATCACGGGCATCCACGCCAACCAGCACATCCCCCAGATCATCGGGGCCATGGAGGAGTTCAGAGCCACCGGCGAGCCTCATTATTACCATCTGGCCCGGAATTTCTGGGAGCTGGTGGTGAACCGGTACATGTATTCCATTGGCGGCGTGGGCCGGGGGGAGAATTTCCGGGAGCCGGGGCTGCTGGCGAAGAACATCGAGGGCGGCCGCAACTGCGAGACCTGCGCCACCTACAATCTGCTGAAGCTCACCGGGATGCTGTATGAATACGCCCCGGATCACAGCGAGTACATGGATTATTACGAGCGGGCCATGGCCAACCACATCGCCGCCAGCCAGAACCCCACAGTCCGCAAGTCCGCCCACCACGGGGTGACCTACATGCTGCCTATCGGGCCGGGGGCCAGGAAGGAGTACGGCAACGACTATGACGACTTCACCTGCTGCCACGGCACGGGGATGGAAAATCATGTACGGTATACCGAACATGTCTATCACCATGGGCCGGAGGACACGCTGTATGTGAACCTGTTCCTGCCTTGCGTATACGATTGGAAAGAAAGGGGCGTGCGGCTGGAGATGGAGAGTCCCTTCCCGTCGGAAGCCTGTCTGCTGAGGGTGCATGTTTTGGGGAATGAAACCCCTCTGCGGCTGAAGATACGGATTCCCTACTGGTGCCGGGAGGCCTTCCGGATCCGGGTCAACGGGGAGGCCCTTCCTCCGGCAGAGCCGGGAGCCGGGTATTATCCGCTGGAGAGGAGCTTCCGGGACGGGGACGTGGTCACGGTGGAGATGCCCTATGCGCTGCATCTGTGCTATACGGAGGATCCTTACGAGGGATATCCGGCTGCCAGCGTGATGTACGGGCCGCTGGTGATGACGGCGCTGGACGAAAGGACAGACTGGATTCGGCTGAACCTCCCTCCCGTGCTGGAGGACGCGTTCGACATCCGTTGGGAGGACGGGCTGCCGGTACTGTGGTATGACGGGCTGCGGTTCGTGCCCTCCTACGCGGCGCAGAATGTGGCTTATCATACCTATTTCCAGATTAATATGGGCTAATGCGCCAAATGGGATGACGCGCAGGACGCGCAAAAAAGGATTGCAAACTTCTGTAAAAAGGCGTATAATCACTTTTAGATTTGACAGAAAGGCGGTGAGGAGCATGAAGCGATACGAAGTTCTGATGGAGCGGGAATTATTTCCGGGCAGCGATATAGTGCGCAGCTTTGGTTACCGGGTGGCAGCTTCAGGGGATAACTATGCCCTTTTTCGGAAACGGATTGTTTTGTGCGCTGCTCACCATGTGATAGGATAGTCGAAGGGGTATCGGTTTTGCGTTCGGTTTGATTCAAGATACCGTTTTGTGCCCTGTGGTGGATTCCGGGTTCAGGATGAGTGCCCTGTGCGGACAAAAACAGTCTGTGCAGGGTATTTTTGTGTCCCAAAATGGGGAGGCGCCAATTATATTGAGAGGAGGAATGAAATGATTCATAAATATATGGCCACTGCCCGAATCGCCATGCAGGGCAAGACGGGCGGCGGCGTGGTCTATCTGGTTCCGGATATCGTGATGAAGGTGGTATATCTGGTACCGCTACTGTTCATCTGGAGGACGCTGGCGGAAAGCGGGTATGAGGTGGAGATGTCAGTCTCCCAGCTTTTGAGCTATACCTATGTCAACGCCCTGCTGGCAGATTTGACTATCGTCAGCACCTATCTGTCGGCCTGGGATTACGATGCCAGGAGCATGGAGATGTTCACCCGGCCGATGCCAGTGTTCGGGCAGGTGATTTCCAGGACTGTGGGGGAATGGGCGCCCCAGCTGCTCCTGTTCTCGCTGCCCATGTTCCTGGCAGCGCCGCTTTTTGGCATCCGGGTCCTGCCCGAGACTTTGTGGGCGGTTCCGTCCCTGATTTTAAGCGTGTCCCTTGGGTTCGCCTTTGAGATTTTCTTCTGCTGCGTCACCGTCAGGCTACGCAATGTCTCCTGGCCCACCTACCTCATCAGGAGCGCGGTGACCTCCTTTTTTTCGGGCACGGTCATACCTTTCCGGATACTGCCCTTCGGCATGGACAGATGGATGCGGTATCAGCCCTTTGGCAGTATGGGCGGGGCTTTTCTGTCATTGTACACAGGAAGCGCAAGCGCCGCGGAGGTGATTCCTGTGCAGTTATTCTGGAATATCGTGATTTGGTCCGTGGCGGCCGTGTGGTTCTGTCAGTCCAGAGAGAGGATGGTGAGTTTTGGTGGATAAAAAAAGAGTTTCGGGCATCCGGCGGTATTTCCAGCTGCTGGGGATATACGCCCGGATGGATCTGGCCTCCCTGACCCGGGACGGAAAGTTCATGGCCATTGTCCTCGCAGCCGACATCGTCTCCAACATATCCTCCATCTCCGGCATCTTCCTGCTGGCGTGGAAGTTCGGCGGCATCGGCGGCATGGACCGGTTCGAGGTCCTGTTCATGCTTGCCTACGGCAATATCGTCATGGGCTTCCTGAACATGATGGGCGGCTGCAACACCCTGTTCCCCAGCAGAATCATCGGCAGGGGCCAGTGGGAGCACATGTTCATCATGCCCCTGCCCTACGCGGTGCAACTGACCGTGGGAATCTTCCCCTTTACCGGCTCCAGTAGCCTGCTGTCCGGAATCGGCATGCTTGCGGTGGCCCTGTGCCACCTGGAGACGCCCCTGCCCTGGTGGTGGCCGGGGATGCTGGTCTTCCAGCTCATCGCCAGCATGGCGGTGGTGACGGCGGCCTCGTACCTGTTTTCCAGCCTGGCCTTTTACGCGCCGGTGCAGTGCGAGGAGATTGCCAGCACAGTGGTCTACAGCATGGAAAATGCCAAATCATTTCCCCTGTCCGGCATGCCGCTCTACATCCGCTGCCCGCTGCTGACCATATTTCCGGCAGGGCTGTTGGCATGGTTCCCCACCATGATCCTATTGGGGAGAGCGACTACTTTGGAAACCTTTTACCCGGCGGTATTCGCGCTTATGCTATCGCTTACCGCAGCTTATTTTTTCAGGAAAGGATTTAGATATTATGTCAAAAAAGGAATCAACCGATACAGTGCAGGCGGCCATCGCTCATGAAGACACTGCCGTCAGCGTCTCGTCCGTAACCAAGTCCTTCACACGATGGCAGAGAAAGGAAGGCTCCGGCAAAGGTGGAATCAGGAGCATTTTCCGGCAGGAAAGAAGGACCGTGACTGCCCTGGACGACGTCTCGTTCCAGATAAAAAGAGGCGAATTCGTGGCCTACGCAGGGCCCAACGGGGCCGGGAAGAGCACTACCATGAAGCTGCTCTCCGGCATGCTGCAGCCCACGGCGGGAAGCGTGTCCGTGCTGGGGATGTCGCCGGAAAGGGACCGGATAAGGCTGATGAAGAAGCTGGGCGTGCTGTTCGGGAACCGGACGGAGCTGTGGTGGGACCATCCCGTGATACAGAGCTTCGAGTGGAAGAAAGTGGTGTGGGACATTCCGGACCCGGTGTACCAGAGGAACTTGGGAATGGTGACCGAGCTGCTGGATATCGGCGAGATTCGGAACACCTTTGCCAGGGAGCTGTCCTTAGGGCAGCGGATGCGGGCGGATTTAGGCCTGATGCTGCTGCACTCGCCGGAGGTGATCCTGCTGGACGAGCCCACCCTGGGGCTGGACGTAGTGGCCAAGCGCCAGATGATAGAATTCCTCAAGCGAATCAACCGGGAGGAGGGCGTGACGATTCTGGTGACCAGCCACGACATGGACGACCTGGAGGAAATGGCCAGGCGGATTCTGATGATTTCCAGCGGAAAGCTTGTGTACGACGGCAGCTTTGACGGGCTGCGGGAGATTACAGGGAACCTGACCCATCTCACCGTCACCACAGACGGGCGGAAGCCGGAGCTTTCCGGCTGCAGGCTCCTTAGCGGGAAGAACGGCGTGTTCGAGTTCGAGGTGGATCTGTCCCGCCTGCCCATCAGGGGGATGCTGGAGCGGCTGTCCCGGGCGGACGGCATCCTGGACATCGAAATCCGCAAAGCGCCTATCGAGCAGGTCATCGCCCAGCTTTACCAGAACTGGCGCAGTATCCGGCTCTCCCTCTGAACAGCTCTGCCATGAAGTCCTCTATGAGGTAATTACATATTTATAGTCATTCCGGGGGACGACGGAAACACGACCTTGACAGTCGTCCCCCTGCCCACCTGGCTCTCCAGCGAAATCTCCGCCCCGTGCAGCGCCGCCCCGTGCTTCACGATGGAAAGCCCAAGCCCCGTGCCCCCGATTTCCTTGGAATGGCTCTTGTCCACCCGGTAGAAGCGCTCGAAGATACGCTTCTGGTGCTCCTGCGGAATCCCGATGCCGGTGTCCGTGACGGAGAGCGCGCAGTCCCCCGCCTCCTGTCTTACCTCCAGGGTCACGTTTCCGCCCCTGCGGTTATATTTGATCGCATTATCGCACAGATTGTAGACGATGCTCAAAAGGACCTGCCGGATGCCATAGACGCAAGCCTCCCCGCCCCGCAGTTCCAGCTCTACCTCCTCTTTCTTTGCCTGGGCGGAAAGCAGCCTTACCGTCTCCTCCGCCAGGGCGTACAGCTCCACGGTCTCCCATGTCATGTCCGCCGCCCCCTCGTCCAGGTGGGACAGCTTCATGATGTCCTCCACCAGCCGAATCATCCGCTGAGACTCCTTATAAATCTGTCCGGAAAAGGCCACCATGTCCTCGGGCTTCACAAAGCCCCCCGCCATCAGCTCCGCGCTGCCGGAGATGGTGTGCAGCGGCGTCTTCAGCTCATGGGACACATTGGCGGTGAACTCCCGGCGCAGCTGCTCCGCCCGCACCCGTTCCGTCACGTCCAACAGCAGCACCACCAGCCCGGACACTTCGCTTCCGGAAAAGACAGGGTTGGCCTCCACCTGGTATTTTCCGAAGCCCAGCTCCAGAACGGCCTCCCCATGGCCCCTGTCCCTGGCCTTTTCCAGGATTTCCCCCAGCTCCGAATTCCTGCTTACCGCAAGGATATCCTTTCCGGCGCAGCGCTCGTCCGTCCCGAAAAGCCTGGCGGCTGCCCGGTTGATGCTGAGTATGGTTCCCTGGGCGTTCAGGAGCACCAGCCCCTCCGCCATGGAGGAGGTGAGTGTCTCGAACTCGTTTTTCTTCTGCCCCAGCTCCTCCTTCTGCCGCCTGATTTCCCTCTGCTGGAAGTCGATCCGGGAAAGCAGGGGAAACAGCTCGTCGTACTCGTTGCCCTCCAGGGGCCGATCCAAATCCAGCCCGTTCAAGGGCCTGACGATGTTTTTCGACAGCCGGGAGGCCAGGATGACCGACAGCGCCACCGCGGCCCCGAACACGATGAGGATGGGCTGCAGCATGCCAAAGACCAGCACCGGCAGGGTATACTGGGTGGCGGAGAGCCGGAGCACGGTCCCGTCCGGCAGACGCTTGGCGCTGTAGAGATACCGTTGCGTCAGGGTGGCCGAAGAGCGGGAGCCTGTCCCGTAGCCCTCCGCAAGGGCCTGCCTGACCTCCTCCCGCTCAAAGTGGTTCTCCATCTCCTCCACGTCCGAGACGCTGTCGTACAGCACGCCGCCCTCCGTCCCAATCCATGTGATGCGGTAGTCCCGGATGGACAGGCCCTCCAGATACAGCATCCCCTCATCCTGTACCCCCTGGGCGGCAAGCTCCGTCTGGATGCGCAACTGGTCTAACTGCACGCCGGAGAAATAATCGTACAGAACGGTCAAAAACAGCACCAGAGACACCAGGAACACCCCGATTGCCACGGCGCAGATCGTGCGGAAGATACGTTTCGTCATGCCTCTCCCTCCATCCGGTAGCCCACGCCCCGAACCGTTTTGATAAGGTCGCCCGCGTTGCCCAGCTTTGTGCGCAGCATGCCGATGTGCACGTCCACCGTCCTGGTCTCCCCCAGATAGGCCGCGTCCCAGACCTGCTCCAGGAGCTGGTCTCTGGTGAAGACCCTGCCCGGGTTCTCCATGAATAGCTGCAGCAGCTCGTACTCTTTCAGGGTGAGCTCCAGGCGGCTCCCGGCCAGGGCCACGGTGTGCTCCGCCGTGTTTATGCGAATCTGTCCGATGCAGAGGGAATCTCTGTCCTCCCGGAGCTTCCCCCTGCGCAGCACCGCCTTTACCCGGGAGACCATCTCCATCATCCCGAAGGGCTTGGCCAGATAGTCATCCGCGCCCAAATCCAGACCCAGGACCTTGTCGTACTCCGTGCCCTTGGCCGTGGCCATGATTACCGGGATGTCTGCGGTGGCGCGGTTCTCCTTAAGCCTTTTGAGGATAGCGATGCCATCCTCCCCGGGCAGCATGATGTCCAGCATGACCAGCTGGGGCAGCTCGTTTTTCAGGGCCTCAAAAAAGCCGCCGCCCTCGGTGAAGCCCTTCACCTCGAACCCGGCGGCGTTCAGGGCGTAAATCATCAGGTTGCGGATTCCGTCATCGTCTTCCACACAAAATATCATATGGGCGCACATCCTTTCCCACTTGAGCTTCCAGGTTGGTTCATATATTAAGTGCCTGCAATTTTTTCCAGCCATTTCCGGGAAAATGTCTCCAGGAATAGTTCATACGCGTCTGCCTCCCGCTATGGCCGACTGACCGCCCCACGGGGCAGATTGCCCGCGCCGTCTGGGATGAGCCGATTAACCAGCCTCTCCAGAAAGCCCGTCATCGGCAGCATCAGCATGGTGCTGAGGAGATTGAACGCCGTGTGGGCCGCCGCGATTCCGAACAGAGAAGCGGGCTCGTTCAGCACCGCCGGGGCAAAGGCCATCCGGAACAGGGAAAAGACCGTGAGCCACACGCTGGTTCCAATCACGTTGAACGACAGATGCACCATGGCCGCCCGCTTCGCGCTCCTGTTTCCACCCAGGGAGGAGAGCGCCGCCGTGACACAGGTGCCGATGTTCTGCCCCATGATGATGGGAATCGCCGCCCCGTAGGACACCCGCCCGGTGACCGCCAGGGCCTGCAGGATTCCCACGGAGGCGGAGCTGGACTGGATGATGCCGGTGAGGATTGCTCCCGCCAGCACGCCCAGGACCGGGTTCTGGAACAGGAGGAACAGCTCCTGGAACGCCGGTACCCTGCCCAGCCCGGAGACTGCCCCCGACATGGTCTCCATGCCTGTCATCAGCGTGGCGAAGCCCAGCAGCACCAGACCTGTGTCTTTCCTCTTCGGGTTCCGGCAGAACATGTAGAAAATAATGCCGAAAAGTGCCAGAACCGGCGTAAAGGAGGCGGGCTTCAAAAGCTTTACGAACACATTGCCGCTCTCGATTCCCGCCAGGCTCAATATCCAGGCCGTCACCGTGGTCCCGATGTTCGCCCCCATGATGACATGGACCGCCTGCCTTAAGGTCATCAGGCCGGAATTGACGAAGCCCACCACCATCACCGTGGTGGCGGAGGAGCTCTGGATGACGGCCGTCACCAGAAGCCCCG
>CAOOJO010000051.1 GCA_948496895.1 uncultured Acetatifactor sp.
AAGGTGCTGGAGTCCCTGATCACCGACCTGAACGCCAACGGCCATACGAAACTCACCATCAAGGAGAACGGGGACGTCGTCGTCAACAGGCAGAAAAAGGAGATGCTGAAAGGCACCCTGGACTCCTTCCCGGCGAAGAGCTGCTGGGACGAGCTGGTGGCGCTGCTGGCCGAGGACGAGCTGAAGGGAAAGATTGCGGGCAGCACCCTGCAGGTCTCATGGACCTAAGGGACCCTGAACAACACAGAAAAGAAAGGAAGAACAAACCATGGCAAAGACGCCTTTATTCAACAACTGGACCTGGAAGCTCAGCATGCCTGAGCCTTTCGACAAGACTGCATCCAACATAAGCACCACACACTATTCCACCTACTGCACGGTGGCCACCAAAAAGGCCACGCTGCACGCACCTCTCCTCTCGGCAGTCCTCGCCTACATGGAGATGGACACCAGCCTGACGCCATTCAGTACCTCTGAAAGCGCCATCGGCACCCAGGGCGAGAAGACTGTGGCGGAATACCAGAGCCGCACCAGGGAGATCCATGTGGTGGTGTTCAACAGGAAGAACGGCAAGTTCAACGTGGGCCGGTATGAGGACCCCACCGCCTCCCCGAAGGTCTATTCCTTAAAGGACGGCGGGAACACCGGCACGGCGCTGTTCTTCGCCCTGATCCCGGAGGCCATGAAGGACAACGAGTTCCGGGAGAGCTATGAACTGCTGGGAAAATGCAGGGACGACGGCTATTCGGACATGGACGAGGCAGAGAAGGCGGCCTTCATCCTGTGCGACAACCTCTACCGCAGGATTGAAAGCGCGGACACCCTCCCCGCAGCGGGGATCCGGCTGAGCCTCCCCACCACGGGGAACATGCCCCAGCTCACCGCAGTCAACATGTCCAGGAACGCCTATTCCCCCAGCAGCGTGCTGTTCGGCACTTTCCGCATCCTTACGGGAGCTGCCGCCCATGCCGCTGCCGGTCCCGTAAACAGGGACGACTTCGTGAAGAGCTACCCCCTGTCGGACCGGACCCTCACGCCAAAGGAAGAGCTCATGGTGCCCCGGATCGAGGACTGGTACATCATCCCGCCGGAGGTCACCACCATCTGCAGGCACGCGCAGATGACCACGGCCGGCAGCCAGCCCATGCGCAACTTCATGATGCGCGGCCCTGCCGGGACGGGAAAGACCGAAGGCGCGAAAGCAGTGGCCGCAGGGCTGGGGCTCCCCTACCTGTACTACACCTGCTCCGCCAATACGGAAATATACGACTTCCTGGGGCAGATGCTCCCGGAGACAGACGGAAAGCCACAGGACGGCAGGGAATACCCCACGCTGACCGACATCCAGATGGACCCGCCCTCGGCCTATAAGAAGCTGACCGGAACCTACGATGAGGCAGTCACGGACGCGGAGGTCTACGACAAGCTGCTGGAAGTGATGGCGCAGGACGCAAGGGCGCTGATGGAGGGCAACGCCTCCGGGCAGCGGTTCCGCTATGTGGAGACGCCCCTGATCACGGCGATCAGGAACGGCTATGTGATAGAGATACAGGAGCCCACGGTCATAGCAAACCCCGGCGTGCTGGTAGGCCTGAACGCCCTCCTGGACCGCTGCGCCAGCGTCACGCTGACCACGGGGGAGGTGGTGCACAGGCATCCGGACACCGTGGTGATCGTGACAACGAACAACAGCTATGCGGGCTGCCGGGACATGAACCAGTCCGTCATCTCCAGGATGAACCTGATCATGGACATCGAGGAGCCTGACGTGGACACCCTGACAGAGCGCGTCATGAACGTGACCGGCTGCACGGACAGGTCAGCCGTCTCGGATATGGCCGCCTCCGTACAGGAGATCAGCGAGCGCTGCCGGGAGACCATGATCAATGACGGGAGCTGCGGCGTGCGGGAGCTCATCAGCTGGGTGCAGTCCTACATGGTCTGCGGGAACGTGCTGGAAGCCGCAAGATACACAGTGCTCTCCTCCGTCTCCGGCGACCCGGAGAACCGCGCCGACATCCTCTCCTCCTGCCTGGAACAGAAATTTGCCGCATAGGAGGGGACATGCCTATGGACTATCAGAAGGAACAGCAGTTAAAGAGCCGCCTGGCGAGGAACCTGCGGTGCCTGCGCATGTCGCGCAGCCCCTGCCTTTCCCAGAAGACGCTCGCAAAAAAACTGGGAGTCACCCAGAAGAGCATCTCACGGTATGAGAATGCCAGATGCCTGCCGCCCGCCCATGTGCTCATCGCGCTGGCGGAGGAATTCGGGCTGGCAACGGATGCGCTCTTCATGGAACGGCTCCCCCATAAATATGAAAAAGAAAGAAGGTATCAAAACGAATGAGGACATCACACACAGCGATCCGCAGGAGGATCGCAGACGAAAAAAGCAGGCTGACGGATGAGCAGCTCTTTGCATCCCCGCAGTTCGCGGCATACCTGACGGACATTGCCGAAGGGACCACCAGCCGCTACCGGCGCAGGAGCAGCGTGCGCACCTACTGGGACGCGCTGCCCCATGCGGACATCGCCCACACGGACAACCGCACCATCACCGTGAACGCAGGCAACTTCCTGACCAGGAGCTTCCCCACAAGGAGCCTGAAGGCGGACAGCCTGTTAGGGATCGTGGGGCACGAGTGCGGGCACATCCTGTTCTCCGACTTCACCATGCTGGAGACCTACCACCAGGCACTGTCCGGCGGCAGGTTCTACCCCCGGGAGCCGGAGGGCCTGTCCCCGAAGCAGGAGCGGAGCCTGAATGAGATCAGGGAATTCCTTGAGGAAAAGGACGGGGCGGTGACCAAAGCGCTCTGCGACATCGCGCACTCCCTGGTGAACATGATGGAGGACGTGTACATCGAAGGCCGCATGTGCGACGCCTTCCCCGGCGGGCTGAAGACGGGCATCCTGCTCAACGGCCTGCGCTTCGCCGAGGAAATGGACTCCGTAACGGAGGAGATAGAGAAGCAGCACCATGAGGTGGCCATCGTGGCGAACCTGCTGATCCAGTACGCAAAGACCGGCGACATCAACAACCTGGATGGCTACAAGGGGCCGTACCTGAATACCGTCTATGAGTGCATCCCCTACATAGACGATGCCGCCTACGATGACGATGCGAAGGCGCGCTTCGATGCCGCCAACAGGATGCTCCTCCTTCTGTGGCCCTACATGGAAAGCTACATCAGACAGGTAAGGGAGGACATCAAGAACGGCACAGACACAGCGGAGGCGGAGCTGGGCGAACAGCTCGCGCGCACCGCACCGCTGCCGGGCAGGACAGGCAGACCGATTCCCGGAAAGAAAGGACAGCATGGCCCCGGAGACGACGAGGACGACCGGAGCCAGCTCCAGCAGGTCCTGGACTATGAGGACGGGCGGCTGGAGCTGGAAAAGACCGACGAAATCGGGGAGGACGGCGACGGCGGCACCAGCCACACCAGCGACTATGCCGGCTCCGGCTATGTGTCGCAGGCGGCGGAGGACATGGAGCGCATCATGGCGCAGCTTGCGGAGGAGGCCGCCTACGCCTCCTATGAGCAGGAGCTTTCAGAGGAGCTGCAGGCGGAATCGGAGCGGATCCGCTACGGCAACGCCCACCGGGGCGTGCACGTCAACGTCAACCGCATGTCCTATGTGGACCCGGCATACATGGAGGCCTACCAGAAGGTGGCGCCCCCGCTGCTCCTGATCTCCAGACGGCTCCAGAAGCAGGTGTCGCAGATACTGAAGGACTACAAAGAAGGCGGTAAGCTGGACAACCTCCCCATGGGGAAGCGGATCAGCGTGCGCAACGCGGTACGCAACGACGGGAGGCTGTTCTACAAGCTGAAGCTCCCCAACGACAGGACGGACATCGCCGTGGCCATCCTGGTTGACGAGAGCGGGTCCATGAGCTCCGCCGACAGGATCACCCATGCCCGGTCCGCCTCCATCATCCTCCATGACTTCTGCAGGGGGCTGGACATCCCGGTGGCCATCTACGGCCACACGGAATACGACGGCGTGGAGCTCTACGCCTATGCGGAGTTCGACTCCATCGACAACAAGGACCAGTACCGCATGATGGACATGAGCGCCAGGAGCGGGAACCGTGACGGTGCCGCCCTGCGCTATGTGGCGGAGCGCCTGATGACCAGGCCGGAGGCCATAAGGCTCCTGATCGTCATCTCCGACGGGCAGCCTGCGGCCGACAACTACTACGGCACGGAGGCGGAGGCCGACCTGCGGGGCATCAAGAAGGAATATTCCGCCAAAGGGATAGAGATGTTCGCCGCGGCCATCGGCAGCGACAAGCCCAACATCCAGCGGATCTACGGGGACGGCTTCCTCGACATCACCAACCTGGAGAAGCTGCCCGTGAACCTGGGCAGGCTCGTCATCCAGAAGGTGAAGAACCTGTATGCCGCCTGAGGAAAGGAGGAAAACACGGAAATGAACCACATGGATAAAGTCTGCCGCCTGTCAGGGCTGAATCTGACTGGGGAGTCCAACATCCTGAAGAAACGGCCCGACATACGGCTGACAGTCAGGAACCCCTACTGTTTCACGGACGAGGGGATGACAGACGGCTCCGGGGCGCCAGGCAACACCCTGCTGGCAGATCTGATAACCGGCACCCTTGTCATAAAAAAATCAGGAAAGAAGGTATCCAAATGAACACGAACGAAGACTACATCTCCAACCAGATCGCCGTCTACAAGAACAGCAGGACCCTGCTGGAGTTCCAGGACAAGCTGAAGGTCGCCCCCATCGCCTCCTACGCCCACATCCACGCGGGCGGGGAGACAGGCCCGGACGGGCGGCGGATCCACTCCCTGATCGGCATCCTGATGAAGGACTATTCCAAAGGTACCGGGGACAGGGCCGTCACCGTATGCGCCAACATCTCCCCGAAGGAGGCAAAGTTCATCTTGAGCCGCCTGACTGCCGGGTTCCAGGAATATTCTTTCCATCAGGAGAAGATCTTCGGCGATAAGGATGAGAAAGGCTATGCCAAAGTCTCAAAGGTGCGGATCATCCGCGCCACCAGGGACAGCAAGGGAGCAGAGCGCAAGCTCCCATGGTATGTGGAGGTGGAGAACGGGAAAGGCATCCCGCTGCAGAACGCCAACGGCGGGACATACATGAAGCCCGGCTCCTTCGTCAGTACGGGAAAGGTATATGCCAATTTAAGCGACCTGGACCTCTTCGGCCTCTTGAGCAGCGTATCCTCCTATATCGACTGCTGGGAGCACGCCATCGCCCCGTCGCTCATCACCAAGGCCAAGAATGCCGTGGCAGCAAGGCAGGCAGCCCGGAACGCCGCATAGGAAGGACGGATCAACAGACGACAATGTTTAGGAAGGGAATGCCCGCTGCGGCGTTCCCTTTTTTTAAGAAAGGAGACCACATGAATGAAAGAGACAGCAATCTCGGGCATCATCCGCAGGTTCGATGACCTGGGCAGGATCGTCGTGCCGCGGGAGATCCGCAGGCTCCTCCAGCTCCGCGAGGGGGACGCCATGGAGATCAGCGTGGCCGAGAACAGCATCCACCTGAACAAGTACCAGCCGCTGCGCTTCCGGGAGGGAGTGTGCGGGCCGTGCCTTACGGCCTTCTGCAGGAGCTTCCGGCTCGCCTGCGCCATATGCGACACGGAGCATGTCCTTGCCTCCAGGGTGGCCACCATCCCGAGGGGACCCATGCTCTCGCACCCCGCAAGGGACCACATCCAGGCGCTGGAGCCATACCTCTACAGCCCCGACTGCCCGCTTCCCCTGCTGGAGGACGGCAGCCACCCGGTAGACACGCTCTGGCCGATAGGCACGAAAGGACAGCCCATGGGGGCCGTGGTGCTGCCGCACTACCGCACCGTCACGGGCACGGAGCGGGCATGCGCCAGGCTGATCGCAGACATCTTGACAGAAACCATCATACAGGAGGAGAAAGACATATGAGCAGATTACACGAACTGACGCAGCTACAGAAAAAATTTGCGGAGGAGAACCAGGACACCGTGTTCCGCTTCCTGAGCCATAAAGGGCTTCCCACAGAAGACTACTATGACATCGTTATCTTCGGCTATCTCCATTCAGTGTAGGAATACGACGAGAACCCTGCCCTGTCCCGCTTCCGGTTCAGCACGGTCGCATGGACAAGGATGGACGACTGCCTGAGCAGGCACCACGCCTATGAGAACAGGCTGATGCGAAAAGCCCATACGGTAAGCACCCACTCCTATACCAGGGCGGGACTGACACTGGACGAGATCCTGCCAGACCGCCGGAAAGACCTGCAGGAGCAGGCCGCAGACCGGCTCCTGGCCATGGAGATACTCTCCTGCCTGACGGAGACGGAGCGCCAGATGGTGCACCTGAAGGCAGACGGGCTGACCTACAGGGAGATCGCGGAAAGGCTCTCCACCACCGTTGGCAGCATCAACGGGCGGTTCCACCGCATGAGGGTGCGCCTTATGGGAATGGATTTTTAAGGGAAAGGAGGCGACAGCGACATGAATGGAAGCTACATATCAGGAAACAGGAGGCGATACGATGAATGAAGAGATGATCAGGCGTGCCGCCGCCATCCTGGAACGTGAATTCGGCCAGGACTGGCAGGGCATCGCACAGGAGCTGGGGACGGAGAATTTAAGGAAGCGCGTGGGCAAGGAGCTGACCTCCTTCATGGCGTTCCCGGAACGCGGGAGCGGCGGGGACAGCCAGTGGCGGGGCAACTGCTCCCCGGAGGTGGTGTCCTCCATCCTCCGCTATGTCCTGGATGCCAAGCGCTACTACGGGAAGGACACCTCGCAGTTCACCCTGCTGGACCCCATGTCCGGCTCCGGCACCAGCAAGGCTGCCGCAGACAGGAGCGGCGTAAGGTCCATCCTCTATGACCTGAACCCCGCACCTGCCCACGGGAAGGGCGGGTGGAACGCACTGAAGGACGACGTGGAGGACTCGGCAGACCTGGTGTTCTTCCATCCGCCCTACCACAACATCATCCAGTATTCCGGGAACATGTGGGGGAAGCCCCACCCGGATGACCTGTCGCGGTGCGAGAACTACAATGACTTCCTGGAGAAGCTGAACCTCTGCATCCGGAAGCTATACATGGCGCTCCGGAAGGACGGCCGCCTGGCTGTCCTGGTGGGTGACATCCGGATGCAGGGCCGGTTCTATTCCATCCAGAACGACATGATGCGGATGGGGGATTTTGAATCCTTCCTGGTCAAGGGGCAGTTCAACTGCGTCTCCGACAGGCGCAGATACCAGAAGCCCTTCATCCCCATCGTGACAGAATACCTGCTCCTGCTGCATAAGAGGGACGCCCTGCTGGTGCCCTTCCATTTCGCGAGGGACAGCACCTTCTCCGTGGCGGACACCGACCTGACCGCCCTGACCTGGCACCACCTGATCCGCATGACGCTTGAGAGCGCCGGCGGCAGGATGGCGCTGGCGGAGCTCTACGTCAGGCTGCAGGGGCATCCAAAAGCAAAAAAGAACGGACATTTCCGGGAGCGCATCCGCGCAACCATCTATGAGCACAAAGACCAGTACACAGCCTGCGGGGACGGCGTATACCGCCTGAACTACCAGGTAGCATAAAGGAGGAGAACGATATGTTTACACTTTTAAAGAACAGGAACAATGAACAGAGCCAGGCACCCAAACGTGAGCTTTTCCTGACCGGCGCACTGACGGAGGTGCTGCGGCCGGGGAGCCCCGCCATGTACCTGTACCAGGGGGACCTGATCCGCACTTCTACCGTACAGGCCATCCTGGGGGCTTCCGCCAGCCATGTGCGGTTCGAGACGCTGAACAGCATCTACACCATCTGCTACAACAACCAGCCCGGGGACGTCTTCGGCATAACAGCCTGACCCCCGCAGTATACAGAGAGATCCGGGGCCGCCTGCAGCATGGGCGGCCCCTTTGGAAAGGAGGGCACACCATGGACGGAACGTGGGAGAAGGAGGCCGCCAGGCTCAGGGAAGAGCTGGCCAGGCTCCTGTCCACCCTGAAGCACAACCGGGAGAAGGTCCCCCTTGACGTGCTGAGGACAAAGTACAAAAAAGGCTATGACGCATTGTGCGCCAGCATCAGCCGCTGTGCATCGGACTATGCAAAACGGGCTGCGCTCCATGGCATCCGTATCCACAGGGACTGCATTGACGAGGCTGTCCCCATCATCAATGGGGCCATTGCCGAATCCGGCATCCTAAGGCAGCTCGCAGCCGCAGCCTTCCGCCACCAGGACATAGCGGAATTCGATTCCCTTGCCGGGGCGCTGCGGGAGAGGATCCTTGCCGAACTGGAGCCTTTCTATATGAGGCACCTGGGGCTGTATATCACACAGGAATGCCTGGAGGATCCGGATGCGGCGCCGCTCCTCTACTGCACGGCGAACCACTGCATCTGGCAGGACGGGAAGTGGATCCCACTGGAACTTTATGAAGCTGGTTCCACATGTCCGCAGGAAAAAAGCGCATAGCTGCTGCAAATTACAAAAAGGAGACGGAAATGGAAGGACTTCAAATCGAAAGGAACATAGACAACAGAAGATCGACAATCACGCTCACAGACGGCGAGCTGGAGAAAGCCTACCGCATCATGGAACGGCGCTATCTGGACGAGGACTTCGCCAATGCCCTTGCGGATGCCGCACAGGACCCGGACACCCGGTTCCATTCCGGGCACCTGGAGGAGTTCCCGGAGCTGTCGGACTGGCTCTGCGCATATTTCGATGGCATCTTTGATGCCAACATGAGCCATAACGACCTGCTGGAGCTTGCGCTGGACCACCTGCATGACGCCTCCCTGGAGCCGCAGTTCTTCCTGTCCCTGTCACAGGCTGTATCTGCAGCCTGCACGGGGATTGAAAAGGATATGGGGGAATGCGAAGAGGGCTGCGCCAGATACCATCGCTGCAGCAACATCGCGGAGAAGGGTGCCAGAAGCAGGCAATGGGAAACACTGGCTTCCCTGCTCTCCATGCACGATGGCGGGAGCTGTATCTGCGGTAGGAACGGAGGATCCATACAATGCCCTGCAGCGAAATATCTCACAGGCATATGGGACATCAGTGCGTTCTTCCACTTAAGAGACTGGGAGGGTGCCTGATGGAAAAGCTTGAAAAGATAAAGGGCCGTATCCTGGCTGCCATCCGGAAAGAAGAGGCAAGGACCCGGTCTGAAATCGAGGAACTGTCCCGGAAGCAGCACGCCAGCATGGGAGCCTACGGCGTCGGCGGCCCTTACCAGCGTTATGAGCGCGCCATCAGCCGCAGGCAGGACCATCTGTCCGAGCTGGAGGCCCTGCGGAAGGCACAGTGCTCTGCAGCCGTCCTGGAACCACTGCGGCTATATGGATACTACTGCCCTTCCTGCAATGAACGGATCTACCTGCAGGGAAGGGATCCTGAAACCCTGGGATGCCCCATCTGCAGCCGCAGGATATACCGGGACTGCTTCTATACAGAATGGAGCGTACAGAAGGACAGCCGGATCACCTGTACACGCAAGCACAATATATGAAAGAACGAGGAGGATTATCTGATGGCATTATACAAAAAACTGGACCTGTGATCCATTACCGACGGGCTGGACAGGATGATGGACTACTGCTACAACGGGAACGAAAAGGGCAGCCCCTACTGGAGTTACTACTATGAGCTGATCAACGAGCTGAGCATCGCAGCCTCCGACATGTACATAGAGCTGGACACCCTGAAGAGCCATCTCTACAGGGAGATGCCCTACAAGAGGATCGCCTTCAGCGACGAAGACGACAGCGACCAGACGGCCATCGCATGGTTCAACACGGCGGCGGCCATGCTCTATGACACCGACATGACGGAGCTCCTGGAGAACGAGAACATCTTCTGCGCGGACGAGTGGGCAGAAAAGAAGAAACGGATCGCCGCCCTGGGACGGCTGACCAAGCGCCAGCAGACAGTGCTCTGCACGGAGGTCACCGCATTCGTCACCCGCTACCTGGAGCTGTCGGCGGCATTCGACACGATCGAGGCCGTGATCAACGCGCTTGACTACCACCAGTCCGCCGTGGCCCGGAGGGATGCGGCAGCATTCCACCAGGCATCCTATGTATGAGGGCGGCCCGGAGAATCTGCAGGCCCGGCACCACAAATATAAATGGTAAATAACACAGAGGAGGATCCCATGTATATCACAGCATCAACCTACGGGGGCATCGACTGGCATGACTCCCGCACCATACACGAACAGCTGAAGAGCAACGGCTCCTACAATATTGAAAAGGACAAGATCCCGGAAGCCATAGCCGAGGACATCGCCAGAAACTTCCCCTATGTGGAGGACATCCGGGAAAAAGTCCTGGAAGCCCTCTCCGAAAAATCCTGTTTCCGCTTCGCGATCAAGGATGTGCAGACAGACAGCGAAGGGAACGTATCCTATCAGGACTGCAGGTCCTGTGAAGTGGATGGACGGATCTGGTTTGAAATGGAAGCGGCCTTTGACGGCGGGAAACAGACGCTGACCCAGGAATATGCTTTCGGACAGGTCTCCTACACCACTGCCTACCTTGCCGAGGACATCCCGGACAGCCAGCTCGGCTACATCGTGACGGAGGATTTCCTCGCCCCATCCAAAGGCGTCCCAGTGGTACAAAGGATGTACCATGACATCTTTGACGGGCAGGACGCAGCGCAGGGCTATGCCGAAAGCCTCCGGCTGCATGGATTCCAGTACCCGGCGTCCATCGCGACCTTCCTTGTATGCAATAAGGAAAAGGTAACCCATGGCGAATGGTACAGGCTGCAGAAAGAGGCCATGGAGCTGATGGAGGAAAAAGGGCAGACGCATCTGGACGGCAGCTTCCACATCTTTGTCAGGGGCCACATAGAGAACCTGAGGCGGCTGCCTGGAAAGGAGGCCATATGATGAAAGAAAAGAAGCAAACCATAAGATGCTCCGGGTGCAGCCACTGCAGCGGATTCCGCCCTGTGGGGAACACCAGGACAGAATTCACCTGCGCCCATCCGGACCAGCGCTACATCC
>CAOOJO010000052.1 GCA_948496895.1 uncultured Acetatifactor sp.
CAGCTCCTACATCCTTTACGAAGAGGCGCTGGATGATTTCGGAGATGTAGTCAATAATACCATAAAATGCAATGGCAGCGTGCTGGAGATGACGAAGCGGGGCAAAATCCGCTCCCGCATGCTTTTCGAGGCCGGACAGACCCACAGGACGGACTACGTCACGCCCTACGGAACCCTGCCCCTGGAGGTCTCCACCCGAAAGTTTACCCTCTCCCGTCAGGAAAACGGGATAGAAATCCGGCTGGCATACACGCTGGCCTCCAACGGACAGTTCCTCTCGGACTGCACCCTGGACATCAGCCTCCGCTTCCTGTGAGAATCTCAAAAATATCAGGCAAATATCTCCCCGGAGTACTAAACATTTCCAGCATATATGCCGAAATAACTGATAGAATACAGTAGATTTCTGCCCTGAGCGGATTCTATTGTCGAGAATCAAGGATGATGAGACATTATTCGTCAGAAGGAGGATACTATGAGTGTAAATGGAGTTACATCAAGCCAGGCTGCCTATAGCTATTCAGTCACGGATAACGTAAAAGCCGACACAAAGGCAGCGGAAACCACAGCGTCAAAGGAGACATCCAAATCAGAGGAGACCTCTGCGGATAAGGGTGTCGTATATGAGCAGTCCAGCGCCACAACGGCGAAGGCCACCTACAAGCCTGACACCAATATGATCAACAAGATGAAGGCTGATGCCGACGCGCGCACCGCACAGCTGCGCAGCCTGGTGGAGAAGATGATGACCGGGCAGGCCACAGCCTACGGAAAGGCCAATGATATCTGGTCCTTCCTGCGCAGCGGCAACTATACCGTGGATGCCGCCACAAAGGCACAGGCCCAGGCAGACATCGCCGAGGACGGCTACTGGGGCGTGAACCAGACCTCCGACAGAATCATCGACTTCGCGAAAGCATTGACCGGCGGAGATCCTGACAAAATCGAGGACATGCGCGCCGCATTCGAGAAGGGCTTCAAGAAGGCCGGCAAGACCTGGGGCGGCGACCTTCCCGACATCTCCCAGCGCACCTACGACGCCGTCATGGAGAAGTTCGACAAGATGGCCGAGGAAGCCAAGAAGACCAGCGCCACGCCAGTGGACACCGAGGGCTGAACAGGCTTATAACCATAAGGAAGGGCAGTTCCGCTATGTGAGCTGCCCTTTCTTTTTATATGCTTTTCTTATTTTCTGTCACTGCCATTTAACTTCCTTTGACTATCAGCAGCTTCTGCCCTGCCTTCAGCTCATCGCTGTCCAGCCCGTTCAGCTCCCGGAGGGTGTCTACAGGGACGTAGTATTTCTTCCCGATGTTCCACAGGTTGTCGCCCTCCTTCACCATGTAGACCACCATGCCCGGCAGGCTGCTCATCTTGCCGCTGTCCAGCTCCGACACGTTGACAGCGCTGATCAGCTCCACGGGGATGGTCTTGAACACCACGGTGGAGAAGCTGAGCACGGCCTTGACGTCCATCTCCTCCCCGTCCAGCATGGTCACCTGGAGCTGCTCCACCTCCGCGCGCACCTCTCCCATGTCCTCGGGCGCGATGTCCGGCACCTCCAGGGTATACTGGTAGGGGATGTTGGCTTGGGCGCTGCCGTAGGGTGCCTCGTCCTCCCCTGTGACGTACATCATCCGCACCTGCAGGGCCCCCTGGAGCAGGATGCCGTTCTCCACGGTGCTGCGCTGCTCCAGGGCCACGGACCCTTCGCTGTGGAGGAGCTGGAGCACCGTGCCGTCCGTGACATGGACATGGTCGGTGACCTTGGTCTTGCCGGTGACCCTGGACAGGAGCCTGCGCAGGTCCGCCCTGTGGGTCACGGTGCCGACCTCCTTGGTCACGCCGTAGAGGTCGGAGATGACCTCCAGCTTCTCCTCCTGGTAGATCCGGATGGCGATGTCCAGCACCAGCTCCAGGCCCACGTTGCGCTCCTCCCCGTCCAGGTCCGGGCGCACGGCCAGCTCCTGCTGGCCCAGGCGGTAGCGGATGTCGGGCAGCATCCCCTCCCTGCAGCCGTGGCATTCCAGCACGCCGCTGAAGGGGATGGCGGTCTCGAAGCTGCGGCAGGGATGGTCCTCCCCCTCGCCCTCATATAAGAGGAACAGGTGGATGTCCCCGGAGATGGCCAGCTTCTCCTCCATGACCTTGAACTCCATGTCCCCCAGGGAGATGTTGCTCCAGAGGATCTGGAAGATGTTGGGATAGTTGGAGGGCAGCGCCACCTCCTCCTTCAGGCGGAAGATGTCGTTCTTGGCGATGGCGATCTGGGCCAGCTCCAGGGGCATGCGGCGGTACTCCACCTTCTCGTCCCCATGGACGGCGATGGGGGCCTCCTCGTCATAGAGCTCCTCCACCCTGGCCGTCAGGGTGATCAGGGACTGGATGCCCAGCTTGCGGGAGTTTATCATGTTCACGGAGAGGTCCTCCACCTCGCCGTCCACGGCCACCGTGTCCGAGGGCACCACGCCCTGCATGTTGATCCTCTCCTCAAAGGGCATCCTGCCCTCCAGCACCACCAGGCTGCTGCCCTCCTCCATGGTGTGGTAGAGCGTCACGAAGGAGAGCCTGCCCCGGACGGTGACGGAATCCGTCCCCGGCCTGATCTCGTCGATGACCAGCTCCCCCTTCTCCAGGTTCAGCGCGGCTACGTCCGGCTTGTTCTCCGGGATGTTCACATCGTCCTCCAGGGTGAACTGGGTGACGGCCTGGACCCTGATGCGGTCCATATGTATATTCCTCTTCAAAAGCTCCACGAAAAATACCTCCATATATACTCGTATAGGAATATATATGAAGGTATTCCGCAAGATATGCCTGGCTCTCAGGTCTATCCTGCCGTGCCGCTCATTCTCTTACAGCTCCTATCAGATCCGTCACGCTCTCCACATGGTACTGCTCCATGTAGCGCTCTATGCCTTCCGCCACCTCCACGCAAGTGCAGGGGTTCACGAAGTTCATGGCGCCGACGCTGACGGCGGTGGCCCCTGCCAGAAGGAATTCGATGGCGTCGTCGGCATTGGCTATGCCGCCCATGCCGATGATGGGGATTTTTACCGCCTTGGCCGCCTGGTAGACCATGCGCACCGCCACGGGCTTGATGGCGGGGCCGCTCATGCCTCCGGTCTTGTTGGCCAGGGCGAAGGCGCGCTTGTGGATGTCTATCTTCATGCCCGTGATGGTGTTGATCAGGGAGAGGGCGTCCGCGCCTGCCGCCTCCGCCGCCCGGGCCATCTCGACGATGTCGGTGACGTTGGGGCTGAGCTTCATGATGACGGGCTGCTTTGCGTGGCGCTTGACCTCTTTGGTGATCCCGAACAGGGCGTCCGCTTTCTGGCCGAAGGCGATCGCGCCCTCCTTTACGTTGGGGCAGGATACGTTAATCTCCAGCATGGCTACCGCGGGCTCCTCTGCCAGGCGCTCCACTACTTCTACGTAGTCTTCCGTGGTCTTGCCGCAGACGTTTACGATGATTTTGGTGTCATACTGTTTCAGGAAGGGGATGTCCCGCTCCAGGAACACGTCGATGCCCGGGTTCTGAAGGCCGATGGCGTTGAGCATGCCGCCGTAGACCTCCGCCACCCTGGGGGTGGGGTTGCCGGGCCAGGGGACATTGGCCACGCCCTTGGTGACCACGGCTCCCAGGCGGCTCAAGTCCATGAATTCCGCGTATTCCATGCCGGAGCCGAAGGTTCCGGAGGCTGTCATCACCGGGTTCTTCAGGGTGACGCCTGCTATTGTTACCTGTGTGTTCATATTTATATTTCCACCTCCTTCGCTTCGAAGACGGGGCCGTCGGTGCAGATGCGGGCGTTGTGCACATGGGAGTGGTAATCGATTTCCCTGGTCTTCACCACGCAGCCCAGGCAGGCCCCTACGCCGCAGGCCATGTGCTCCTCTAAGGAGAGGTAGGCCGGGATGTCCCGCTCTCCGGCATAGGCCTTGATGGCCCGCAGCATGGGCATGGGGCCGCAGGCGTAGATGATGTCCGCCTCCAGGCCGTTCTCCCGGACGGCGTCCATGACGTTGCCTTTGGTCCCGGCGCTGCCGTCCTCGGTGGCTATGTGGAGGGTGCCGTATTTCGCTAAGTCCTCTCCCAGGAAGAGGTTCGCGTCGCGGTAGCCTGCGATGATGTCCTTCCGGGCTTCCAGGCGCTTGGCCAGCTCCAGGATGGGGGGCACGCCGATGCCGCCGCCCATGAGGAAGGCCCTTTTGCCGCATCCCTGCTCCAGGGGGAAGCCGTTGCCCAGGTTGCCCAGCAGGGAGATGGCGTCGCCTTCCCGGTAGCCGGAGAATTCCCGGGTCCCCGCGCCTGCGACGCGGTAGACGATGCGCAGCGCGCCTCTTGCCGCATCGGTCTCGCAGATGCTGATGGGGCGGGGGAGGAGGGTGCTTTTGTCCTTTGGATAGATGCCCAGGAACTGGCCGGGCCTTGCGTCCGCCGCAAGGGGGGTCTCTATCCACATGTCGTAGATGGCCGGTGCTATCTCCTGCTGGGAGAGCACTATTGCTGTGTGTTTTTGTTTCATGAGTGGTTTCCTTTCTGAATCAGGGAGTCATACAACATTTTATCTCCTGGATTTTCCTGTTTCCCATATTTTTTAGCATTCCAATACAGTTCATTCCCGGAAAGCTCTTTTTTCAGCCTCTCAAGCTCATCCTTCTTTTCTTCCAGCCGCCTTTCGGTCTCCTCCAGCTTCTCCAGCCTTTCCCTATATGCTTTGTTCTCCTGTTCCATAAGCTCTTCTTTCCTATGGAAGAAGAGTCTTGCGGCAAGCGCTCCGATCACAGCGCCTGCGATAAAGCTTCCCACGAAATATATCCAATAGCTTGCCACCAGGGCCGGGTCCAAATTCGTAAAATCGGGCATAGTCCTCCCTTTCGCTCCTTATACCAAAAAGGATTCCACATACATGATCAACGCCTCTTTGCTGATCTCTCTATTGGTGAGACTGTATGTAAGCGTAGAGACCGCTGCTTCGTTAAAATATTTCTCATTCCCTTCATCCAGTCCCGTAATAAAGCTCATCAGCAGAAACGCGGCGTATAGCTCATTTACCGTATATCCGTTCTCGTTAAAAAAGGAAAACTCTTCATAAGCGTTTTCAAAGGATATGGGTTTGTATTTGATTAACCAGTAGCAAAAAAGGGCTGTTTCTTTTGCTTGCGACATAAGCATTGCATGATTGTGATTTGAATGAAAATACAGGTAGTAGTCTCTCCTTTGATCGACCCGCTCGACAATCCTATAGAGCATAGGATAATTGATTCTCATATCCACCGAATAGTTCTGGAACCACTTTCCGATCACTTCTTTGTATATTTCAAAATTCTCCTTGAATTTGTCGATGCACTCCACCAGGTATTCCGGCGATACCGGGTTGTACCGAAAATCATCGGGAGAAATGAACCGCTCCGGAATCATAGCTATCCCCCTCCTTTGCCTATTCTATTTTTTTATCAGCTTCTCCTTAAGCCGCTCTGCCCCCGTATTCGCAATGTCCATAAAATGGGAGCCGCTCACCCTGTTGTTCGGCGACTTTCTCTTATCCTGGTTCTCCAGGAATCTCCTGGCATTTTCGATGCTGTTCTCGTAGCTCATCTCTTTCGGCCTTACCATGTACCCTCCCTCCTGTTGCACCTCGCGGCGGTGCGCTCCTCGGACGCACCATCTGTCTGTGTGGCTATTTTACCATGTATCATGGCTCTTTACAATATAACATATGCAATTTCTCAGAAAAATGCCGTTATGGCACTATCCTCCCGGCGCAGATCGTCCGCGCCACCTTCCCCCGCAGCTTCCACCCCGTGAAGGGCGTGTTGGCGGACTTTGAGGCGTAGCTCTCGGGAATGAATTCGGCGGCGGTGTCTATCAGAATGATGTCCGCGGGGCCGCCTTCCGCCAGGTAGCCGGCGTCCAGGTGGTAGAGGTTCGCCGGGTTGGTGCTCATGAGCCGCAGGAGCCGGGCCATGGTCAGGTAACCGGCCTCCACCAGATAGGTGATGGCCAGGGGCAGGGCGGTCTCCAGGCCGATGATGCCGCTGGGCGCTTCGGTGACGGGCCTGGCCTTTTCCTGGGCCGTGTGGGGGGCATGGTCGGTGGCGATGATGTCGATGGTGCCGTCCGCCAGGCCGCGGATGATGGCAAGCCTGTCCTCCTCCTCCCGCAGGGGCGGGTTCATCTTCGCCAGGGTGCCGTACCGGATGGCCGCCTCCTCCGTCAGGGTGAAGTGGTGGGGCGTGGCCTCCGCGTGGATATTGCTGCCCCGGGTGCGGGCGCAGCGCACCAGCTCAACGGATTCCCGTGCGCTGATATGCTGGATATTGATATGCGCCCCCGTCTCCAGGGCAAGCTCCAGGTCGCGCTCCACCAGGCGTATCTCCGCCTCTCTGGGGGAGCCGCCTATCCCGAAATGGGCGCTGGCTTTTCCCCTGTTGATTCCGTTGTCGTCTATCAGCGCCGGATCCTCCTCGTGGAAGCTGATGGGCATGTCCAGGGCGGCGGCGCGCTCCATGGCCCGCCGCGCCAGCTCCCCGTCCAGGAGCGGGATGCCGTCGTCCGTGAAGCCCGCCGCGCCAAGCTTCGCCAGCTCCTCCATGGGGGTCAGCTCCTTTCCCTGCATCCCCAGGGTCACGTTGGCGCAGGAGAGCACATGGATGCCTGTCCCGCGCCCCTTCTCCAGCACATACGAAAGCGTGTCCCCATTGTCTATGGGGGGCTTTGTGTTGGCCATCATCACCACGGTGGTAAAGCCGCCCGCCGCCGCTGCCGCCGCCCCGGTGATGATGTCCTCCTTCTGGGGGAAGCCGGGGTCGCGGAAATGGACATGGACGTCCACCAGGCCCGGGGCCACCAGCAGGCCCTCCGCATCGATCACCTGGCAGGGTTCCTCCGGTTCCGCCGGCCTCTCCAAACCTTTTCCAATCCGCAGGATCCTGTCCCCCGCCGTGAGGATGTCCAGCTTTCCTTCCCGGCCGGATTTGGGGTCTATCATATATCCGTTCTTTATGAGCAGCATGCCGCACCTCCTGTAGCCATGTGTCGCGCTTTCCTTATGTTCCGCTTTCTGACCTGCATTGTACTATATTTCCGCAAGCCCCGGGCAGAGGCCCTCAAAGCCAGGGGCTTGCGGACATTGTACCATAATTGCACACAAAAAGGCAAGGGACATATTGCCCTTGCCTACTTTGTGCTATTCGAAGGTCACCGTCTGCTCCAGGTACTCTGTCTTGACCACGATGTAAGGGTAGGAGGGCTGGGCGTTCTCCTTATCGGAGGGTTCGGGCCCCAGCAGGCTGGTGTCGATTACGATATTGTCGTCCGTCAGGTACAGCTCATCCACGGCGATGCTGTAGCCTCCTGTCTCCTGTTCTCCGTATCCGACGCATATGTACAGGTTCGCGTTGTCCGTGTAGGTAATCTGGAAGGCCGATGCCTTCTTCTCCTCCAGGATGGGCAGGAGCTGCTCCGGTATCATTTCCTGGCCAAGCACGGTGAACTCCAGATCCCGGAGCTTGATTTTCTCCTCGCTCATCAGCGTACAGCCGGAAATGAACAGCATGCAGGCGGCCAGCAGTATGCACAGTCCCGTCTTCTTCAATAGATAGACCTCACAAACTTTTTCTATTTTCTTCTATTTTATGTACAGCCGGGAATTTCTATGCTAGAATATAGAGGATTGGTCCAAAAATACTGTGAGGAACTGTGCGGTTCCTTAGGAAAGGCTGATAGAATGATTCGTCTGATTTTAGTGGCACTGTACTTGTTTTTGTTCCTGATTCTCTCCATCCCCGTGCTGATAGCGGAACATTTCATCGCAAAGCGAAATCCCGCCCACAGGGACAGACTCTCCAAGGCCCTGGTGGGCTGGGGGTTTCGGTGCATCGCATGGCTGGCTGGCACGAAGCTCATCGTCAGGGGGCAGGAGAACATCCCTGCGGACAGCGCCGCCCTCTTCGTCGGGAACCACCGCAGCTATTTCGACATCGTGCTTACCTATTCCCATTTCCCCGGAATCACGGGCTATGTGGCGAAAAAGGAGATGCTGCGCTATCCGCTGCTGAGAGACTGGATGCGGAACATCCACTGTCTGTTCCTGGACAGGGACAATATCAAGGAGGGTCTGAAGACCATCCTGGCGGGGGTGGAGGAGGTGAAGCGGGGGGTATCCCTTTGCATCTTCCCGGAGGGAACCCGCAACAAGGTGAACGACACCTTCCTGCCCTTCCATGAAGGGAGCTTCAAGATAGCGGAGAAAGGCGGCGTGCCGGTGGTGCCCATGGTCATCGTGAATTCAGCGGATATCTTCGAGGATCATCTGCCCTGGATCCGGAGCGCCACCGTGGTCATCGAGTTCCAGCCCGCCGTCTATATGAAGGATATGGACCGGCATGAAAAAAAGAACATGGGCGCCCATGTCAGCGGCCTGATCTCAAAGCGGTACTTTGAGCTGAAGGGAGAGTATTTCCCGGCGCTCTCCGCGAAGCAGTGATTGCCTTCGCCGAAAGAGGCAGCTCCACGAGGAAGCTGGTGACCTCGTCCTCGCTGACGGCCGTGATGCTGCCGTCGTGGAGGGTCACGATTTCCTTCGCGATGGCCAGCCCCAGCCCGGCCCCGCCGGTGTTGGTGGCCCGGGCGTCGTCCAGCCGGAAGAATTTCTCGAAGATGGCCTCCAGCTTGTGAGGGGGAATCGTCCTTCCCCGGTTAGACACCACTATCCTCACCTGATCCCCCACTGTCCGGCATTCCACTGCGATGGCCGTGCCGGGATAGCTGTAGGCGATGGCGTTCTTCAGGATATTGTTGAACACCCGGGCCAGCTTCTCCCCGTCCGCGTAGAGGGTCAGGGGACCTCCCGAGGCGTCCGGTTCCACCTCCAGGTGGATCGTGTTGCCATGGTCGCTCAAGAGCGGATAGAACTCGTCCGTCATCTGCTCCAGCAGGAAGGACAGGTTCACGGTCTCCTTCTCCAGCGAGATCGTCTGGAGGTTGTAGCGGGTGATCTCGAAGAATTCATTGATCAGCTTCTCCAGCCGCAGGGCCTTGTCCAGGGTGATGTGGACATACTTCGCCCTCTGGGCAGCGGGCATGTCCGGGGCTTCGTCCATGAGACTTAAATATCCGATGACGGAAGTCAACGGTGTCTTCAGGTCATGGGCAAGGTAGGTAATCAAATCGTTCTTGCGGCTGGCCTCCTCCCGCAGCATCTGCTCCTTGCGCTGCATGTCCGCCTTGATCTCCACAATCCGCACGGAAATCTCCTCATAGCCCTGGGGGAACACCTCATACGCCTCCCTGTCGCGGCGCATGTACTCCTCTATCATCCGGCCCGCGCTGCCCATGGCCGCCTTCACCTGCCTGGCGGCGTACAGGATAGACACCGTCCGCACCAGCACCACCACTACCGCCACCAGGAGGAGCAGCCCCGTGAAGAGCTTCCTTTTCAGGTTCCACCAGTTGACGGTCTGGATGTAATAGCCGTCCACAGCAGCGTCCCCCAGGGGCATCCATTCCGTATAGATGAAATTCCGTTCAATCCATTCCCGCATGAACCCGTTGAGGATCTGGTCCAGAAATTGATACAAGATCATGCACAGGACGAGGCCCCCCGCCAGGATGAGGCAGGTGGCCAGGAAACGTTTCAGTTTGTGCTTAGCCCTCAATTTTGTATCCGCACCCCCAGACCGTCTTGATGTACTTCGGATGTTCGAAGGAATCCCCCATCTTCTCCCGCAGATGCCTTATGTGCACCGTGATGGTATTGTTGTTCTTGGTGTAATACTCGTCCTCCCAGATGAGGTGGAACAGCTCCTCGGCGCTGACCACCTGGCCCTTTCGCTGGCAGAGGATGCGGAGGATGGAGAACTCCGTAGGGGTCAGGTTCAGGAGCTTTTCGTTCAGGAAGCATTCGTGGGTCTTCACGTTCAGGGAGAGGCCGGATATCTCCAGGACGTCGTCCTGCTGGAGACCTGTGTTGTAGCGCTTGTACCGGCGCAGCTGGGCCTTCACCCGGGCCACCAGCTCCAGCGGCAGGAAGGGCTTGGTCATATAGTCGTCCGCGCCCATGGTGAGGCCGGTGATCTTGTCCGTCTCCTCCCCCTTGGCCGTCAGCATGATGATGGGGTAGTTGTGGCTCTCCCTGATCCTGCGGCAGATGTCCAGGCCGTTTACCCCGGGCAGCATGATGTCCAGGATGGCCAGATCCAGCCGCTCCTTTTCCACGATGTCCATGGCCTGGGTTCCATCGTAGCATTTGATTGCCTGATAGCCCTCGTTCTCCAGGTACAGGGCCACCAGGTCGGCAATCTCCTTCTCATCGTCCGCCACTAATATGACTTCGCTCATCGTTTCCCTCTTTTCGGGCCTTCTTCGGCTGTTGCCTGCATGCAGATTGCCCGCCTGGGGGCTTGGGAAGGCTCATTGTTATTTTATCTTATATGGAATAAGATTGGATTAAGATTTTCCTAATGTTTTACTGCGAGGCCGTCCATGTCCTGCAGGAACGCCAGGATTTCCGCAAAGCCGCAGTCATGGGAGGCCTTGACCAGTATGGTGCTGCCCTCCGGTATCAGGTGGGCGGCATCCGCGGCTATGGCCTCCAGCAAGGCTCCTCTGTCCGGATAGTGCAGGATGCGGCAGGAGGATTGGAGCGCATGATCCGTGCCACCCGGCCGGACGGGCGGATGGCCTTCCCGGTCTGTAGCGCCCGGCGCGATGGATGACGTACATGTCTTCTTCGCATCCAGCGCCGCCTGATACATGTAGCGGGACTCCTCGCCCACGCAGTAGATACAGTCGATTCCGGCTTCCACGGCGTAGCTTCCTATCCCCGCGTGATATCCGTGGGAATTCTCCCCCAGGTTCAGCATGTCGCCCAGAATCGCCACCTTC
>CAOOJO010000053.1 GCA_948496895.1 uncultured Acetatifactor sp.
CTATCAGCGCCGTGCCCCCTCCCGCCAGCGAATAGAGGAGCTGATACACATAAGCCGTAAAGCTATAGTACCAGCCGTCATCCACAATCATGCTGATATGGTAGGGCAGATCCGACATGAAGTACAGATTGCCGTCCTCCATCGGCTGAACCGACTGCATATAGAACAGATACAGGCACATGGCCCCATAGACCCCTATGACCGCCCATAAGAGCGGAACCGCCCATCTTTTCTTCTGATTCCTGAGTTCCATTTCTTCCCACATTCTTTCCATCGCGCAGGGCATCTGCGCCCTATGTGACATTCTAGCGAACCCACGCCCCTTTTGTCAAGCAAATTAGGCAATTCTTAACTTGTCTTTCCGGCAGGGTTGATATAAAATAAGGGGGTAGCTCCCTGCTCCATCATTAAATCTTTGTAAGGGGACCGCCTATGAATGAAAACGCAATCCCCCGCGCGAAAGGGATATGGCCAAAGCTGGCTGTGAAAAGCCTTCTGACGGCGTACGCCCTGTGCGCGGTGTTCCATGCTCCTCTGGAGCCCTCACAATACGAGACCCGGGTCGACTATATCATCGCCTCCATCTATGAATTCCTGGGGGCCTATGACTTCAAATTCCTGCTCCTGACGGTGCTCTCCGGCTTTTTTTATGGCTATAAAGCACGGGGCGACAGGGAGGCTCCCGCCGGGAAGTCTTCCCTGGCGCTGGCATGCTTCTTTTCCCTGTGCCTCCTTGTGGGCCAGAGCTATTCCCAGGCCGGGGACAGCTCCCTGCTCCTTGGAAGCGGCGTCAATTTCCTGAAATCGGCCCTTGCCTTCGCAGGCTACGCCTGTCTGTTCCATGCCCTTATAAGGCTCGCCTGCCAGGCCCTGGATTCCCATACCTTCCGAAGCGACGCGCCGCAGTTCTTCACCCGGCACGCCTTCGCCAGATCCTTCCTCATCCTGCTGGGGGCCTGGCTGCCCTTCCTGATTCTGGCCTTCCCCGGCAATCTGTGCTGGGACGCGGTGGGCCAGCTGGAGCAGGTCACAGGGGACGCGCCCTACAGCACCCATCATCCCCTGTTCCACACCCTGATCATGGGAGGGCTGGTAAAGGCGGGCCAGACGCTGCTCCATTCTCCCGAGGCGGGCCTGTTCGTGTATATGCTGCTCCAGGACGCGGCACTGGCCGCGGCGCTGGCTGCCACCATCGCGGCGGTGGCAGGGAGGGGGGCCCATCCTTCGCTTCCGCTGGGGATGCTGCTGTTGTACTGCCTCACGCCTGTCTATTCCAATATCGCCTCCACGGCCCTCAAGGATGTGCCCTATTCCGCCTGTGTAATCGTCTATGTGGTCTGGCTGGCGCTGCTTTTGGAGCAGCCGGAGCGCATCAGAAGGCGTAAGTTCGTCATTTCGTTCTTTTTTATACAATTAGGCGTGATACTGTTCCGCAACAACGGGCTGTATGTCATCCTGTTGTCCGGGATTGCCGCCTTCCTCTTCCTGGCCAGGAAATACGGGAGGCGGGAGAGGATTCTCTGCCTGTTTGCGAACTTTGGCGCGAGCATTGTCACTGCCAGAGTCATCCTGGCGCTCCTGGCCTTTGCCTGCGGCGCGGTTCCCGGCAGCATGGGCGAGATGATGTCCCTGCCCTTCCAGCAGACGGCCCGCTACCTCCAGCTCTATCAGGAGGAAATCGCCCCCGAGGAGCGGGCCGCCATTGAGGCCGTGCTGGGGGACGTCCCCACCGCGGCGGCAAAGTACGATCCCGCCAGCGCCGATCCCGTCAAGGCCCTGTTTTGCCGGACTGCCTCCGCCGGGGAGCTGGCAGACTATATGAGGTTCTGGTTCCGGGGGTTCCTGCGGCATCCCGGCACGTACTTCGAGGCCTTCTTCCTGCATATATACGGCTGGTTCACCCCCGCCGTCGCAAATTCCATCCGCTACGAGGCGGAGGCCGGCGAGCTGGTCAGGCAGGGCGGCCTGTTCCCCAACGCGGAGAAGCTGCTGATCTTCTACTACCGGTTCGCGGCACGTACTCCCCTGGGCTTCCTGGAAAATACAGGCCTCGCCGTGTGGGCCCTGTTCTTCCTGGCCTTTTACCAGAAAAGGCGCGGACAGGCCGCCGCCCTGTGGGCCGGGGCGCCCCTGTGGACGAGCCTCCTGATCTGCATGGCCTCCCCCTGCTTCTTCGGCCATCCCAGATACGCCTTTCCCATCCTGTTCACACTGCCGTTCCTGTACGGCTTCACGTTGACGCATGTGCCCGACAGGGCGCGGAAATGAGGGAATCATGCCAAAGCAATTCACCAAGAGCCACACCAATATGGCAAAGGGGCTGGCCATCCTTCTGCTGCTGGCCTATCATCTGTTCGGCAGCGAGGAAGCGATAGTCTCCATGGGCGTGAACCACGCGCCGTTTTCCCTGGAGGGGTTCCTGCGCTTCTCCGGCTTCGGGAACATCTGCGTCTCCGTATTCGTATTCCTGACCTCCTTCGGCATCGCCAAAGGCCTGCTGGCACAGAGGGAAGCCCTGGAAAAGGAGGGCTTCTGGAGAGCATCCTACCGGCAGGCCGTGGGACGGTATCTGCGGCTGACGCTGAATTTCGCCATCCTGTACCTGAGCGTGAACCTGCTGTGGTGGTACAAATTCGACTATCCCTCCCTCTACGGAACCGGCGACCAGGGAGTCCTGCTCCTGCTCACGGATGCCCTGGGGCTGTCCATGTTCTTCGGCACCCCCACCATGAACGCCACCTGGTGGTACATGGAGCTGGCCTATCTCCTGATTTTCCTCATTCCCCTCCTCACGCGGCTTACGGAGAAAATCGGATATCCGATCCTGCTGCCGGCCTTCCTCCTGCCCTCCGCCGTCACCCTCCAGCCCGATCTGAAGCGGTATTTCTTCGTGGCGGCCTTCGGCGTCTGCGCTGCCTGGGGGAACTGGCTTGACAGGCTGCTGAACCGAAAGCTCCATCCCATCCTGGGCTGGCTGGTCGCAATCCTCGGCTTCGCGCTGTGCGTCCTGCTCCGACAGAATTACATGGTGCAGACGTACTACCTCCACCTGACAGACGCCCCTCTGTCCCTGTTCCTGGTCTGGGCGGCAGCCGGGGTGGCGGGCAGCGTGCCTCTGCTGGGGAGGCTGCTGGCCTTTGTGGGGAAGCATTCCATGAATATCTATCTGGTGCATACCTTTTTCTATATGATGCTCTGGCGGGAGTATATCTACCGCTTCCGATACGCGGGAATCACCTTCCTGCTTTTGCTGGCTGTGTGCCTGCTGTATTCTGTAGCGCTGGAGGCTTTCAAGAAGCTTACGAGGGTGCACAGGCTCCTGTCCCATTGAGACAGAAGCCCTGCCCGGAAAGGATTGAATATGAAAAAAAGAACCTCAAAGCCGCTGTCCTTCAAGCTGATTCTTCTGCTTCTGCCCCTGGCTGTGGGAATCTCCCTTCTCCTCCTGGCGCTGTTCGGAAGACCCCGGGCCCAGCGGGAAGACTACAGGGCCATCGCCTCCCGGGCCTATGACTGCGCGTTCCTGTCCATGTACCCCACGGACGCTTACGCCGAGGAGGATTTCCAGCGTTACCTTGGCCTGACTGCCTTCAGGGCATCCTACTGTATCCCCAGCCTGCCTGTCATGGAGCAGTATATGCGCAGAATCGCCAGATCGGGGAACACTATCACCACCATATATCTGGGCATCCGTCCGGACAGGGCAGATCCGCGGGAGCTTCTGGCCATGATAGAGAAATACCCCTCCGTCCTCTTTGAGGTCATCCTTGCCTATCCCTCCCTGGAGTATTGGGCCGGCCTGTCGGACAGCGAATATGAGCAGGCGCTCTCCGCCTATTCCGCCTTCCTGTCCGATGCGGCGGAATTCCCCCATACCCAGGTCTTCTTTCCCGGCCGTCAGGAGTGGCTGATTGCCAATCCGGGCAACTATGAGACCCTCTGGACGGCGAACGAAGCCATCTCCCGGACGCTTCTGCTGGAATGCACGATATCCGGTGAACATTTTATCACTCCGGAGAGGGCGCAGTCTTTTTCCGAGGAGCTGTCCGCCCTGACCCGGAAGGCGCGAAGCTCGCCTGACAGCTATCCGGACCTGTCGGACCGCCGCCTGGTCTTTCTGGGCGACAGCGTCATCGGCAATTATACGGACAGCGCCTCCATTCCGGGAGTGGTCCGCGGCCTTTCCGGCGCTGCCGTCTATAACTGCGGCTACGGCGGCAACAGCGCCGCCGAAAGCCCCGAAGCGCCCGTGTCCCTGCCCGGCATCGCGAGAGCCCTGGTAAGCGGCGATCTGTCCGCCCTGCCCCGGGAGGCCCAGGTATACCAGGGCGTTTCCGCCTATCTGTCCGATTATCCCGCAGGCTCCTCCGGCGAGGGCCTGTGCGTCGTCATCGCCTATGGACTCAACGATTATTTCTGCGGCTATCCGGTCTCCTCCCGGGAGGATCCCCTGGATACCACCACCTACTGCGGCGCTGTCCGCACGGCAGTGCGCGCCCTGCGGGACGGCTTTCCGCAGGCCCAGATCATCCTGCTCACGCCCTCTTACTGCTACTACTATCAAAGGGGCACGGAGCCTCATGGGGACGGGAACTATGTGCTGGAGGACTACGTGGACGCCGTCCTGGACCTTTCCCAGGAGCTGCAGGTGGATGTCCTGGACACCCATCATGCCTTCGGGGTGGAGAACGGCAACTGGGAGCGCTATCTGGTCTCAGACCAGGTGCACCCCAACGCCTTCTACCGCTATCTCATCGGAAGGGCCCTGCTTCCCCTCATCCGTTAGGAACCGTCTAGAAATAACTCTTCAAGAGTTATTTCTTGTTCCGGCTAATTGCGAAGCAATTTGCAGGACAATTCCTCAGGAGCTTACTCAGCGGAGTTCGAACAGGGCCATCCCGCCGTCGCTGTAGAGCCGTTCATACCCGGCTTCCTCACAGCCCTGCTCTATCTCCCCGCCCAGGGGGGCGAACAGGTAACGGCTCTTCAGGGTCTCCATGTTCTCCGTCACATACTCCCGGGTACAGCAGCTGATGCCGAAGCCCTCCGGCAGCGCGTACAGGAGCTGCCAGGCTGTGTATACCGGGGCATCCTCCACGCTGTCGCTCTGCGCCCAGATGACTACATTTTCATAGTTCGGCGTATCCTTTTCATCCAGCGCCAGCTCTTCAGAAAAGACTTCCCCCCACTCCTCCAGGCAGGCCCGCCTCTCCTCCTGCACATAGGCCACCTGATAGTCATAGGGCTCCACCGCCCTGTAGATATACAGATAGGCGAAGGCTATTCCCAGGCAGGCCGCCCGGATGTGGAACCTGGCCGCCATCAGGGGAATCAGGAACACCGCCGCCGCCATGAAGGTCAGCAGATGCCTGCCGCCCTCTATGGTCTTGTACATCAAAAACAGCGCGGGCAGCATGACCAGAAAGCAGAACGTCAGATGGTTCCTGACCGCCGTACAGCCTCCCGGCTCCTTCCTGCCACGGCGCCTGGAAGCCCACTCCTCCACGCTTTGGGACGCCAGCACGATAAGGCAGATCAGATACCCCGCGTAGATGGCGCCGGTGGTGTTCACCGCTCGTATCCCCTGCTTGGCATAGGCAATGTACTCCACCCCCTTGGCCCACAGCTTCTCAACCGTGAACCGAAGCCCTCCCAGGAAGCCCTGTTCCGGAAAGGCCTCCAGCCAGTCCGTGAAAAAAAGCGGCGTAAGATATTCCGCGCCCAGATAATGCTTGACGCAGGCATAGATGCCAAAGGTGGCGCCCAGGATAAGCAGGGAGCCCAATGCCCCCAGCCACTTCCCCAGAGGGCTTCCTCCCCTGCGGATCAGGAACCAGGACGGCAATAGCAGAAACAGCGCCAGATAGGGCCGCATCAGGGTCATGACGCACGCCATCAGGAACAGGACGATGATTTTGTAGTCCTTCTTCCGCCGCAGATAATTGACCGCCAGGGCATAGAACAGAATCACCATGGCGAAGCAGAGCACCTCCGGCATGCCGGAGAGCATATACCGCGCAAAGTTATTGTACAGGCCGAACAGCAATGCCGTCACCCCCAGCTGCTTCCAGGAGGGCCCCACCAGCCACACATACAGAAAGCAGCACAGGGACATCACCACAATATTGCAGACCACCGGCGACATCAGGTTCCAGCCAAACAAAAGCCCCCAGACCACCCAGGGGAAGACCAGCACGGGGCTCCACGCCGCAAAGGACAGCTTCAGGGCGTGGCTTTCATTAAAGCCGAAATACCCCTGGGGGTATCCATGGCTCAGGATGCCCTCCACCTGCTTGTAATAGAACAGCTCATCGTTCCATTCCGAGTTCGGCAGATAGACGTCCCCGATCCAATGGCCCTGCGCCGCGCAGTAGGCCACGCAGCACGCCACGGGCAGCAGCGCCAGCAGCAGGGCTTTCATGAGCCGCGCACACCGTTCCTCCCGCCTCCACCAATCCAAAAAACGCGCCATCCTGACTCCCTCCGTCATTCCTCCATATTGATTTTTTCCCGGATCACGTACTGGGGCGAATTGTTCAGGCTGATGTAGATGCGCCCGATGTACTCCCCTATCAGCCCCAGCATCAGCATAATCATGCCCCCGAAGAACACCAGCGCCGACATCAGAGAGCTGAAGCCCATGGGCACGGCAGGGTTGATCAGCCGTTTGACCACCGTGTAGAACCCGTACAGAAAGCCCGCCCCCGCGCTGATCCCGCCCAGGGCAGTGGCGATTCGCAGCGGCTTCACCGAAAAGGCCGTAAAGCCGTTGAACCACAGGGCGAAGAGCTTCTTGAAGGTGTAGCCGGAAGCCCCCTCCTCCCGCTCCCTGTGGTCCACGGGCACATTGGCGATGTTCCTGGTGGCCCGCAGCACCAGCCCGATGATATAGGGAAAGGAGTTCTCATAGCGGACCATGTCCTCCACCACGAAGCGCTTGGCCGCGAAATAGCTGGAGATGTACAGCTCCGCGGGCTTGCCCAGCATGGAGCGGGTCATCCTCTCGTTGACCTTGCTGCCCAGGTTGCGGAAGGCGGAATGCTGCTTATGGTCATATCTGGCATATACGGCGTCGTATCCCTCCTCCAGCTTGTCGATGAGCCTGTCCACCTGGTCGGCCGGGGTCTGTCCGTCATCATCCAGGCATACCACATAATCCCCGTCCGAATGCCGCAGCCCCGCCATCAGCGCCGCGTGCTGGCCGAAGTTCTTGGCGAAGTCGATGCCCCTGATATTGTCATGGGAGGCGCAAAGCCCGCGGATGGTCTCCAGCGTACCGTCCGGGGAGCAGTCGTTCACCAGAAAGATATCATACTGGTACTGCTCCATTGTCTTCATCTTTCCATCGATTTCCGCTATCACATGGGGGAGCGTATGCTCCGAGCGATAGCAGGGAATCACAAAGCTGATTTTCTTCATCTGTCCTGTCCACTCCTTACCCGCCGTCCGACCCGCCCCTTCCGGGGGGCAGGCCTGTCCGGCTCAATACCTTCGATAAAGCACTGCATATTCGTTTCCGGCGATTCTCTCATATCCCGTCAGGCGGCACCGCTCTTCCACAGCCCCGCCCGGCACCACGCACAGGTACCTGCTTCGCAGCGAATCGAAGTTCTCCGCCACGTAATCCGCCGTACAGCAGCTGATGCCGAAGCCCGCCGGCAGGGAGTACAGATACTGCCATCCTGTGTACGCCACGCCTCCGGGCAGCTCGTCCGACAGCACCCATATGACGACATTGTCATAATTTGGCTCCGGGCCCCCGGTCAGGGTGAGCTCCCTTCCCACGGCTTCCTCCCAGCGCTCCATCTGAGCCTCCACCGCAGGCTCCACGAAGTCCGGCTCATAGGCCTCAAAGCCTGCCCCGTGGTGAAAGAAGAACCAGGCGAACACCGCCCCTGTCAGCACGGCTTTCTTAAAATATACCGTCCGCATCCTGCCAATCACGAAGACGCCCATGGCGAGAAAGGTCAGCAGGTGCTTGCATCCGTCAAAGAAGTTGTACATCAGCAGCTGGGCGAAGAGCATCCCCAGGAAGGCGAAGGCCAGATGCCCCTCCAGCGCCAGCTGGCCGGAAAGCTCCCCCACGTCCTCCCCGTTCCTCCTGCCTCTGCGCGCAGCCACGAAGTCCCGAAGGCTCTGGCATAGCAGCAGCAGGAACATGGCCATGTAGCAGCAGAAAATGGAGCCCGCGGCCAGTCCGCTTACGGCGCCCTGCCGCATTTGCCGCAAAAACTCCATGCCGGCGTAATACAGGGAGCCGAAGAAGTTCCGCAGCCCGCCAGCCAGCCCTCTCTCAAAGAAGGCCGTCAGCCAGTCCATATAGAAAAGAGGCTCCAGGTACTCCGCCGCCAGGAAATGGTTGATTCCCGCATAGGCGCCCAGCACTGCCGCGAAGATGGACAGCGACCCCAGAATCGCCTTCCATCTGGCCCTGAGCCAGCGCGCGAACGCCCGCCCCTTCCCAGGGGAGCCTGACGCTTCCCGGCTGCCCGCGGCCGTCTGCCCCGCCGCAGCCTCTCCTCTGTCCGCAGCCGCCTGCCCCGCCACAGCCTCCCCTTTGTCCGCAGCTGCCCGACCCGCCGCAGCCTCTCCTCTGTCCGCATCCCTATGCCCCGCCGGGACTGCCCGGAAGATCCAGAAGTAGGCCGGTAGGAACAAGAATAATAGCAGGTAAGGGCGCATCAGGGTAAGCAGCCCCGCCAGCAGGAACATCACCGCCAATTGCCAGCCCCGCTGCCGCCGCAGCCAGGCAACCGCCGTCCCGTAGAAGACCAGAAGCAGGCTGATGCACCCAATCTCAGGCATGCCGCAGAGCATGTACCAGGTGAAGGGCACGAACAGGAAAAAAAGGAGGGTCGTGACGCCCAGCTGCTTCCAGTCCGGCTTCGCAAGCAGGCCGAACAGCAGCATGGCCGCTGTCAGCAGAAAGATGTTGCACAGAACCGGCGACAGCAGGTTCCAGCCGAACACCAGTCCCCACAGCACCCAGGGAAGCATCAGCGCCGGGCTCCAGGCGGCAAAGGAAAGCCGCAGGGCATGGCTTTCGTTGAATCCGAAATACCCTCTGGGATAGCCGTACCGCAGAATCGCCTCCACCTGCTTATAATAGATCAGCTCATCATTGCGCTCCGAGGACGGCAGATAGACCTGCCCGATGCTCTGCCCCCTGGCGGCGCAGTAGACCAGGCAGGCGATGAGGGGCAGGCATGCCAGAATCACTGCCCGCAGACATGTCATCCGCTCCCGCTTCCACCAGTTCGCCAATCGATTGTCCTTCATCCTGTCCCTCTTCATGCCTGTTCTGTCTCCATAGGATTCAGCGCCGCCATCCAGATGATGTCCCGGTACTGCCCGTCGATGCGCACGTCATCCCGAAGGCAGGCCTCCTTCACGAATCCGGCCTTTTCATAGCTGCGGATGGCCTGCTTATTTCCGGCCAGGGCCCGCAGGTAGATCCGGTGAAGCTTTTCCTCCCGGAAGCAGTACCGCAGCATCAGCTTCGCCGCCGCCGTCCCTATCCCTCTCCCCCGGGCCTTCTCCTCGCCGATGAAGATGCCGTATTCCGCCTTGTTGTGCTGTCTGTCGATGTCCCGGATATAGACGCTTCCCAGAGGCGCGTCCGTGGCAAGGTCGCAGATGATCGTCTGTACGACCTTCCCTGTCTCCACCATATTCCGAATCCAGCTCTCATGCCCCTGTCTGGTGAACAGCTCCTGGTAAATGAAGTTCCTGCGCACGGCGTCCTGGTTTCGCCACGCCACGATCAGATCCGTATCCTCACAGGTCATCAGGCGCAGATAGATGCCCGCGTCCCTGTCCGTATATTCCTTCCTGTCCAATTTACACCTCCTGGTCCTTCATGCCCCGATGCCCTCAGGCCCGGCGCCTCCTGTGGACGGCTCCATGCCCCCGCTCTCTGCCGCCAGGCCTACCGAAACCGGTTGCACAGCTCTATTACCCTCTCGATTTCCTCCTCCCGCATCTCGGGGAACAGCGGCAGCGTCACGCAGCGCTCCGCCAGCCGCTCCGCGTTGGGGCAGTCCCCTCTGCGGTATCCCAGATGGGCGTAGGCCTTCTGCAGATGGCAGGGCACCGGGTAGTGCCTGTTGCACTCCACGTCCGCGTCCGCCATATATTGTATGAACCTGTCCCGCTCCTCCACCTGGACTACGAACAGATGATAGACCGTCTCCGTGTTCCCGGGATGGGCCTGCATCTGAATCAGCGGATTGGTGATCTCCCTTTCATAGCGCCTCCCGATCTCCTGTCTCCTGGCCGTCCACTGGGGCAGGTATTTCAGGCTCACGGACAGCACCGCGCCCTGGAGCCCCTCCAGGCGGTAATTGTAACCGATCTCGTCATGATAATAGGTCACGTCGCAGCCCTGGTTCTTCAGCCTGGTCATATGCCTGTAATAGGACTCCTGGCTACAGGTGACGCTGCCGCCCTCCCCGAAGGCGTAGAGGTTCTTGCCGGGATAGAAGCTGAAGCAGGCGATGTCGCCCAAAGTGCCCACGTTCCTGCCCTGGAATTTCGCCCCGTGGGCCTGGGCGCAGTCCTCCGCCACGAAGAGGCCGTGCCTGTCCGCCACCTCCCTGGCCCCCGCGTAGTCGAAAGGCTGTCCGTACAGATGGACCCCCAGGATGCCCTTCGTCCTGGGAGTGACGCTGCGCTCCAGCAGGGACGTGTCCAGCTCCCAGGTATCCGGGGTACAGTCCACGAACACAGGCGTGGCCCCGGTATAGCTCACCCCCCAGGCCGTGGCG
>CAOOJO010000054.1 GCA_948496895.1 uncultured Acetatifactor sp.
CGATCTGTTTTTACTATGCCTACCACGGCGAAAGCTTAGGAGACGGGACGATTCTGGTCCACAATTCCCATTTGGAGCTTTGGGATACCTGTACGGCAGAGCTGTTCGGGCTGGCGAAACGCAATACCCAGAAGCTGTTTCCCTGGGTGTGCAGCTCCTTGGCAGAAGTGCTGGAGGAGATAGGGGCGGAGGATGGCGGACAGGCCTCTGCAGGGGAGGATATCTTCCTGCGGGAGATGCCGCTACAGGTTCTGAGCAATGCGAAGAGGACCCATGGAGCCATCTGCATGCTTTATCCAGATCTCTTGGACGGGCTTGCCGGGAAAGGGCAGCGGAATTTCTATATTCTGCCCAGCTCGATTCATGAGGTGATTCTGCTGACGGACACAGGAGCCGAATCTGCAGGAGAGCTCAAGAAAATGGTCACGGAGGTGAACCGCACCCAGGTCGCGCCCGAAGAGGTACTTTCTGACAGTCTTTATTACTATGATTCCACCGATAAAAGGGTCAAAATCATTTTCTAAAAATTTCCGTGAATTAATGGTAGACATATCAAAACTTTTGTGATATTATAGTCAAAGCGATGTAACAATTTTGTAATATTTGCATCCGTAGTCTAATGGATAGAACGAAGGCCTCCGACGCCTTTAATGCAGGTTCGATTCCTGTCGGATGCATTTACATCGCTTTGACTATTATTTTTTTGGTTGGGGAGCCGCATGCGGCTCCTTGTGTTACGGCACGGTTGGTCGCATGTTTGGCAGCGGTGCCCCTGTCTAAGGAAGGTGTGGGATATGGAGAATAAGACATCGATTCGTGATTTCATCGTAAAGAATTCTAAATTGCTGATTCCCTTCGCCGTAATCATAGTGGCGGCATGCACGGTCTCCTATGCACTGGGAGCCAACAGCAGGAAGGCGGAGCAGGGAGAGTCCAAGTCCTCCGTGGAGGAGTCCGTGGAAGCTGTGGAACCCGTGAGCCTGGAGGAGAGCAGCGAGGTTCAGCCTACAGAGGAGCCGCCTAAGGAGACCCCTCTGGTGCTCAATGAGAACGAGGGCATCCAGACCCTGATAGCCACCTATTATGACACCATGGCCTCCGGGGACAGCGCCGCCATGGCCGCCCTGTATGACGAGCTTACGGAGAACGAGCAGCTGCGCTGCGAGGAGATGGCGAAGTATGTAGACCATATCTCGAACCTGGAGATTTATACGAAGGAAGGACCGGAGGCAGGCACGGCGCTGGTCTATGCGTATTACAAGATCTGCTTCCTGAACCATGAGGAGGAGGTTCCCGGCTGGCAGATGTTCTATGTATGGGATGATGGACAGGGAGTTCTCCGCATCAAGAATGAGAAGAACTTCACGGAGGATGAGAAGCAGTATGTGATAGACGCTTCGGCCCAGGATGACAGCGTGGAGTTCAACAACCGGGTGAACGCGGAATACAATGAGCTGATGGAGGCCAACCCCCAGCTGCTGGCATATCTGGGAGAGCTGGGAGTCCAGGTGGACGCGGCGGTCGGCGTAAGGCTGGCGGAGCTGAACGCTCCTCCGACCCAGGAGGGCGGCGAGGCGGCTGGCGAGGGCACGGATCCGGCAGCGGTCGGAGAGGCCTCTGACGCACAGGCACCCGTCCAGAGCACCCCTCAGAGCGCGCTGGCCACCACCACCGTCAATGTCCGGAACTCCGACAGCGAGCAGGCCGACAGGATAGGACAGGTGGAGAGCGGCACCAGAGTCCAGGTACAGGAGGTGCGGGCCAACGGCTGGACGAAGATTGTCTATGAAGGCGGGGACGGCTACATCAAATCCGAATACCTGCAGATGGAGGAGAGCGCCGAGGGGCAGGAAATCATCGGCACCGTGACGGCCAATACCAATATCAATGTGCGGGCCGCCGCCAGCGAGACCGCCGAGCAGGTAGGCATCCTGGTGGGAGGCACTACGGCAGAGCTTCTGGGCAATGAGGGCGACTGGTGCAAGATAAAGTTCGACGGAAAGGTAGCCTATGTGAAGGCGGAATTCGTCACCCAGTGATGCATAATATATGAAAATGTGGAAAGCCTTTTATGGAGGGCCGCGCGTGGGCGCGTCCTCTGTAAAAGGCTTTTTTGCGCAGGGCGCGGCTCTGCCTGATTCGGAGAGGAAGGAGATACATTTGCGATGAAATCACAGGAGGCGGCAGTTTACAGGGAAATCCAGCGGAATGCGGAGATGGCCATGAAGGCCATTGACACCATTTCCGGCAAGGTCTATGACGACGACCTTGCTCTGCAGATTTCCAGACAGTCCCTGAAATACGCGGAGCTCTACACTGAAGCTTCGAAGCAGTTGATGGAGGGGAAGGCGGAGCGTTACCAGAGCAATGCCCTCACCGATGCCATGCTCAAGACCGGCATCCATTACAATACGATGCTCAACACCAGCACAGGGCATATCGCGGAGATGATGATCAAGGGGAGCAATAACGGCATCCTGGAGATGGAGAAGGTGCTCAGGCACAATGAGAACGCGGGGGAGAGGCCCACAGCCCTGGCAAAGCAGCTGATCGACTTCGAGGAGAGCAATATCAGGCGGCTGAAGGATTATCTGTAATACGGCGCATTGTGCAGATTGATTAGAAAAAAACCTGAAAACTTTTCCAATTTAGTGAATTAAAGTGTTGTGCATTTTCTGGCCACAGGTTATAATATTTCCGGGACAAATGAAGCTTTTTAGTCGAAAAGAAGAGGAGGATATTATAATGTCATATGTAGATGAGGTTTTTGACTATGTAGTGGCCAAGAACCCTGCCCAGCCGGAGTTCCATCAGGCGGTAAAGGAGGTTCTGGAATCCCTTCGTGTGGTGATTGAGGCCAATGAGGAGAAGTATCGCAGGGATGCCCTGCTGGAGAGAATCGTGACGCCGGAGCGCCAGTTGCTCTTCCGTGTGCCCTGGGTGGACGACAAGGGCCAGGTACAGGTGAACAACGCCTTCCGTGTGCAGTTCAACTCAGCCATCGGACCCTACAAGGGGGGCCTGCGGCTGCATCCCAGCGTGAACCTGGGGATAATCAAGTTCCTGGGCTTCGAGCAGATCTTCAAGAACTCCCTGACCGGGCTTCCCATCGGCGGCGGCAAGGGCGGCTCCGATTTCGATCCCAAGGGCAAGTCCGACAGAGAGGTGATGGCCTTCTGCCAGAGCTTCATGACGGAGCTGCACAAGTACATCGGCGCTGATACAGATGTACCCGCAGGCGACATCGGCACAGGCGCAAGGGAAATCGGCTATATGTACGGCCAGTACAAGAGGCTCACAGGCCTGTACGAGGGCGTGCTCACCGGCAAGGGCCTGAGCTACGGCGGCTCCCTGGCCAGGACTGAGGCCACAGGGTACGGACTGCTGTATCTGACAGAGGAGATGCTCAAGTGCAATGGCAAGGATATCGCAGGCAAGACTGTAGTAGTATCCGGCGCGGGCAATGTGGCCATCTACGCCATCCAGAAGGCGCAGCAGCTGGGCGCGAAGCCTGTGACCTGCTCCGATTCCACCGGATGGATCTACGATTCCGAAGGCATCGACGTGGCGCTTCTGAAGGAAGTGAAGGAAGTGAAGCGGGCCAGGCTCACCGAGTACGCTGCCGCAAGGCCCAGCGCCCAGTACCATGAGTGCGCGCCGGGCAGCAATGTGTGGACGGTGAAGTGCGACGTGGCCCTTCCCTGCGCTACCCAGAACGAGCTGGACCTGGAGGATGCCAAGACCCTGGTGGCCAATGGATGCTTCGCGGTGGCAGAGGGCGCCAACATGCCTACCACCCTGGAGGCTACCGAGTACCTGCAGAAGAACGGCGTCCTGTTCTGCCCCGGAAAGGCGGCAAACGCAGGCGGCGTGGCCACCTCCGCCCTGGAGATGAGCCAGAACAGCGAGCGCCTGAGCTGGACCTTCGAGGAGGTGGATTCCAAGCTGAAGGGCATCATGGTGAACATTTTCCACAACCTGGACGACGCGGCCAGGAAGTACGGGATGGAAGGAAACTACGTGGCGGGAGCCAACATCGCGGGCTTCCTGAAGGTGGCTGAGGCCATGACGGCGCAGGGGATCGTATAAGGAAGTATAAGAATAAAGGAATAAAATGAAGCAAAACAAGGCCCGGAAACACAGCGTCTCCGGGCTTTTGTCTATCCGGTCATTCTCCGGTGATCTGCAGGATTCGATTCATGTCCGCAATCAGGCTCCGGGAGTAGGTCTCCGCCTCGCGGTAGATCTGCTCCGCTTCCGTGTATTTGCCGCTGCTGATGGCATTGATGACGGAAGCGCCATATTTATGGAACTTCTGGTGCTTGGGCCCCAGCCCCTTCCAGATGGCCAGGATATCAGGATTATCCGGTGTCATGGCATAGTAGAAATGGCCGAACCCGCACTTGGAGGAATCCAGCTGCAGGGGTGTGACCTGCCGGGAGTAGACCATCTTCTTCAGATTCCCCAGCCAGGCATGATGGGAGGAGATGGCGGATTGCATGTACTGGGCGAATTCCGCGTTCTCCAGGTGGTAGAAGGCATCGTGGGACATTTCGCCCATCTGCCGCACCGTCTCGTCCAGGATTTTCTCGATATCCACCACGGGCTGGGTGGCCTGCCGCAGGTCGTCGCCCACAGTGCGCATGAAATCGGAGCTTTCCCGCAATTGGTTCTGCATCTCGGTCATGGAGCTGCTGATTTCCTGGCTGACGGCGGCCAGAGAGCTGACGGAATCGTTGATTCTGGACACGGCGGCCTGGCTCTCGTCGTTCAGCGACCAAACGTTTTTAATCCTGTCGGACATGGAGGCCAGGGACTCTATGGTGCCGTTGGCGCTGTCGATGCTCTTCTTGGAGGCCACCTTCATGCTCTTCACGAAATCCTCCATGCCGGAGGTGAGCTGCTGGGTCTCCTGGGAAAGCTCCCTGATTTCGTTGGCCACCACGGCGAAGCCCTTCCCTGCCTCACCGGCCCTGGCGGCCTCCACCGAAGCGTTCAGCGCCAGCAGGTTGGTCTGCATGGAGATGTTGCCGATGCCGGAGATGATTCCGCTGATATGGTCGATGATGCCGAACAGCTCATCCATGTTCTTCTGCATCTCCCGGGAAGCTTCAATGGTCTGCTGGGAGAGCTCCTTGATGGAAGTCAGCTCCTTCTGGCCGGCTTCGATTTTCTGGTACACATCATCGGTCTCGCCGGAGACGTTGACGATGGTATTGGCCAGCTCCTCATGCTGATTGCTGGCGGCCCCCACGGCAGAGCCGAAGATGGTCTCCGTGGCATTCGTCACCTGCTGGGAAATGTCGATGATTTTGTCCGTCTGATACTGCATCGTCAAATCCAGCGAGCTGATCTGCATGACTGCCTTGATATTCTTCTCGAACAGCTCAGCGAACTGCTTCCTGCCGCCGGACAGCCGTTCGTAGATGCTGTTCAGCTCCGGCTCGGCCGAATAATCGGCGGCTTTCAGCTTTGAGACAGCCTGCATCAGTACCTTTTTCTTCTTTCCAATGGCCATATCTTCTCCTTCTTTCTTTAGAATAGTCATCTTAATTTATTATACAGTAGTTTGCGGTTTTTGCAAACTCTTTTTCGAAAAAAGAATTATTTGACAGGTACAGGCCTGGCCGTTAAAATAGAACATATTGGCAAATACAGTTCGGAAGGAAAAGAGGGAGGAATCGATGGAGAGCAGACCGAAAAAAGTGGAGTTTTACCTGGGAGGATTCGGCAAGGCGGTTCCGCTGATCGTAGCGGCGGCCATGATTGGGTGGGCGGCTTTTTGCCAGTCCAACGTGAACGGGTATTGTATAGCATTCTTCGCGGCGCTGGTGGCGGGCGTGCTGCTTGCGAAGGACGAGAAGGCTTATGGGGAGGCGCTGGTGTACGGGCTGGGCAAGCCGATGTTCGCCGTGATCGTGCTGTCGGTGATTCTGGCGGCGGTGTCCGGCAGGCTGATCTCCGCCAGCGGCGCGGTGCAGACCATTGCGGCCTACGTGGTGGCGGCGGGCTTCACCGGGAGGTTCTTCGTCGCGGCCACTTTTTTGATTACCTGTCTGTTGGCATTCGCCACGGGGACTTCGGTGGGCACTTATTTCGTAGTGATTCCCATCCTGTTCCCGGTGGGCGTGATGGCCGGGGCGTCTCCGGAATTCATGATCGGGGCCATCGTGTCCGGCGCGGCCTTCGGCGATAATCTGGGGCCTATTTCGGATACCACTATAGCGTCCTCCTCCACCCAGCATGCGGATCTGGGGACGGTGGTGAAGACCAGGATGCGCTACAGCCTGCCGGCGGCAGCGGGAGCGCTGGTGCTGTTCCTTATTTTCGCTAAGGACGCTGGCACCGGCGCGGCAATCGAAGGGACGCAGGCGCAGGCGAAGCCTGTGAGCCTGGTGATGCTGGTAGTGCCTGTGGTCATCATCGTGCTGTGCCTTATGAGAAAGCATCTGATTACAGCATTGTCTTGTGGTATCCTGGCGGGAATCGTGGCAGGGCTGGTCTTTGGTATCTATAAAGCAGACGATTTGGTGGCGTTCCCCGGCGGCTTTTCCGTGGAGGGGCTGATCATCTCCTCCATCACGGGCACGGCGGGGACGGTGGCCATGCTGATTGCGGTGTTCTCCCTGCTGGGGGTGCTGGAGCGCAGCGGCCTGTTCGAGGACGTGGGGGCGCTGCTGGGGCGCTTCGCGAAGGATGCCCGCAGCGCGGAAGCCACCATTGTCCTGTCCACGGGCATCTTAAGCATGGTGACGGGGGTCATCTCCGTGGCCATCGTGGCCCTGGGAGATTTGGTGAACGACATCGGGGAGAAGGCGGGGGTGGACAGGTACCGCAGGGCGAACCTGCTGGACTGCACGGGCTGCGTGTTCTGCTTCCTGGCCCCCTGGACAGTGCACTGTGTGATTCCCGCGCAGCAGTCCGCCCAGTTCGGGGAGGGCTTTGCCGTGGCCCCGGCTTCGGTGCCTTTCGTGAACTATTACTCTATCTGCATGCTGGTGATTCTGATAGTGGCGATTGTCACGGGATATGGCAGGAAGCGATAGGAAGGGTGAGGGAAGAGGCGGGACGAGATGGCGACGAAGAAATATTATGCGGTAAAAAAGGGAAAATCCACGGGAATCTTCCAGACCTGGGAGGAATGCAGAGCCTGTGTGGAGGGATGTCCCGGCGCGCAGTACAAGGGCTTTGCGGCACTGGAGGAGGCAGAGGGTTATCTGGGCCTGAAGTCCGGCGCAGGGGAAGCTTCCAGGGGAGGAGCCGACGGTACTGGGCCGAGGTCTGATAAGTCCGATGGAGGCAGGGGGCGGCCTTATAGTCGGAGAGGGAAAACTGACGGAAGCGGAGGGCGGCCCCTGCGGCAGGAAGACGCGGACGATGAAGGCAGAGGGCAGCCCCCGGAACCCGACGAGCTGAGCCCCGTCAGAGGGGACAGGGGATTCGTGAGGTATGGGGACGAGGTTCCCGCCCCGGGGACGCTGTTGGCTTACGTGGACGGCAGCTATGACGATTCCCTGAAAAGGTACGCCTTCGGCTGTGTGTTCATACTGCCTGACGGCAGGATATATACGGAATATGGTAATGGAGACAATCGGCTCTCGCTCCGGCACAGGAATGTGACCGGCGAGATGCTGGGAGCCATGTACGCCGTGAAGACCGCCATGCGCAGCGGCTTTTCGGCGGTGGAGCTGTGCTACGATTACGAGGGCATCGAGAAATGGGTCACCGGTGCCTGGAGGTCAAAGACCGAGCTGACACAGAAATATGCCGCGGCCATGAGGGAGTGGAAAAAAAGTATCAGGATTTCCTTCCGAAAGGTAGCGGCCCACACGAATGTGTATTATAATGAACTGGCGGACAAAATGGCGAAGACCGGATTGCGGGAGGGGGAGGGAATCCCTGAGATTCGAAGCCTCGTTTAGCATGTGGGGCGGCAGGCCTGGCAGAGGGCAGGAGCGAAAGCCCTGGGCCATGCCGGTTCGGAAAGGCGTAAAGCATGGAAATGATGAGACTGAACAAATATCTGGCCCACTGCGGCGTATGCTCCAGGCGGGACGCGGATAAGCTGATAGAGAGCGGCCAGGTGCTGGTAAACGGCCGTATGGCCCAGGCTGGTATGACGGTGGGAGAGGAGGACGATGTCCTGGTGTCCGGCAGACCCGTGAGAGCTGCGGGGGAGACGGTGGTGCTGGCCTTCTACAAGCCCCTGGGAGTGACCTGCACGGAAAAAGACCGCCACGCGGAGCGGATCGTATCCGACCTGGTGGACTATCCGGTGCGGGTCACCTACGCGGGACGGCTGGACAAGGACTCGGAGGGGCTTCTTCTGCTCTCCAACGACGGCGATTTGATCCAGGCCATGATGAAAGGGGCGAACCGCCACGAGAAGGAATACCTGGTGCGGGTCAATAAGGAAATCACGCCGGAATTCCTGGAGAAGCTGGCCGGGGGCGTGTACCTGGAGGAGCTGGAGATTACCACCAGGGAGTGCCGGGTGGAGCAGGTGGACAGATTTGCCTTCCGCATGGTGCTGACCCAGGGCGTGAACCGGCAGATCAAGCGGATGTGCCGGGCCTGCGGCTATCATGTAAGGGCTCTGAAGCGCGTCCGGGTGATGCATGTGACCCTGGGGAATCTGAGGCCCGGGGAATACCGGGAGCTGGGCCGGGAGGATGTGGAGCGGCTGTATCGGGACTGCGGCCTGTGAACGGCCTGGCCCGAGCGCGGCATGTCTGAGCGGCAGGAAATGGCGCGAACTGTGCGGTGACGCGCGACGCTTTTCATGGGACTGAAGATGCCCGGGGCTTTGCGCGTCCTATGGCATGGCGCAGGAGGACGCGCAGCAGCAAAAAGAAGGATGGTTGAAATATGACGCGGTCTGAAAAAATCGAAAGAATCAAATATCTGGTGGCGGCCCTGAACGAGGCCTCGAAGGCTTACTACGCCCAGGACAGGGAAATCATGAGCAATCGGGAGTACGATACTCTTTACGACGAGCTTGTAATCCTGGAGCGGGAGACGGGCATGGTGCTGGCGAACAGCCCTACGGTGAACGTGGGCTATGAAGCCGTGGAGGAGCTGCCCAAGGAGCGCCATGAGAGCCCCATGCTCTCCCTGGACAAGACCAAGAGCAGGGAAGCCCTTGCGGAATGGCTCCAGGGGCACCCGGCGGTCATGAGCTGGAAGCTGGACGGCCTGACCATTGTCCTGACCTATCGGGACGGGCGGCTTTCGAAAGCGGTCACCAGAGGGAACGGGGAGATTGGCGAGGTCATCACCGGCAATGCCAGGACATTCGTGAACCTTCCTCTGGAGATACCTTTCCGGGGAGAGCTGGTACTGCGGGGGGAGGCGGTGATCAGCTATTCGGATTTCGAGAGGATAAACGCCGGAATCGAGGATGTGGATGCCAAATATAAGAATCCCAGGAACCTCTGCAGCGGTTCCGTGCGCCAGTTGAACAATGAGATTACGGCGAAGCGAAATGTCAGGTTCTACGCCTTTTCGCTGGTGGATGCCAGGGCGGCGGAGGCGACAGGAGCCATGGATTTCGGCAATTCCGTGATGGGGCAGTTCGCGTTCCTGGAGGAGCAGGGCTTTGAGACAGTGGAGCATTATCTGGTGACAGAGGGCGATATCCTGGATACCATAGCGCTTTTTGAGAAGAAGATAGAGGACTACGACATCCCCTCCGACGGGCTGGTGCTGACCTATGACGACATCGCCTATGGCCGGTCCCTGGGAAGGACAGCCAAGTTCCCCAGGCATTCCATCGCCTTTAAGTGGGCGGACGAGCTGCGGGAGACCAGGCTTTTGGAGATAGAATGGAGCGCCAGCCGGACCGGGCTGATCAACCCGGTGGCCATCTTCGAGCCGGTGGAGCTGGAAGGCACCACGGTGAGCAGGGCCTCCGTCCACAACATCAGTATCCTCCGGGGCCTGCATCTGGGCATCGGGGACCGCATCACGGTGTACAAGGCCAATATGATCATCCCGCAGATTGCGGAGAACCTGACGGCCAGGGACATACTGGCAGAGGAAGAGCAGCTGGTGGAGATTCCCTCCACCTGTCCCGTATGCGGCGGAAAGACGGAAATTCGTCAGGTGAACGATGTCCAGTCGCTTTACTGCACCAATGAGAACTGCGCCGCCAAGCAGATTAAGGCCTTCACCCTCTTCGTCAGCCGGGATGCCATGAATATCGACGGCCTGTCGGAGGCCACTCTGGAGAAATTCATAGACATGGGACTCCTCCATGAGTTCGCGGATCTCTTCCACCTGGACAGGCACAAAGACCGCATCGTGAAGATGGAGGGCTTCGGCGAGAAGTCCTATCAGAACCTGATTGAAAGCGTGGAGCGGGCCAGGCATACCACCCTGCCCCGGCTGATATACGGGCTGGGCATCGCCAACATCGGCGCGGCCAATGCCAAGATGCTCTGCCGTTATTTCGACCATGACCTGAAGCGGATGCAGGAGGCGGACGTGGAGACCCTGAGCGCCATAGACGGCGTAGGGGAGGTCATCGCCACAGCCTTCGTGAATTACATGCAGGACGGCGACAACCTGCGCAGGATAGAAAAATTGACTGATGAGCTGGAAATCGAGATTCCCAGGGTGGAGGAGGGGAGCCAGACTCTGTCGGGCCTAAGCT
>CAOOJO010000055.1 GCA_948496895.1 uncultured Acetatifactor sp.
GTAATCCTCATTTGTTTTTCCTCCTTATAAAAGTTCCGCGCCTGCCCTTCCAGTACCTAGCACTGGCCGGGCAGGTGCTGATTGGCCCTACCTTTCTTACAGATATTTCCGGAGATTCTCCAGCACCACCCGGTAGCCGTTGGCGTACATATGGATGCCCTCGATGGTGTACTCCTTTTTCAGCCTGCCGTTTTCGTCCGTCAGCCCTTCATTCACGTCGATGTAATGGCAGCCCGTCTCCCCTGCCAGCTTTTCCACCGCCTCATTGGCCATGCGGATGTTCTCATTGGTGCGGGTGGCGAACATGCCTTTCGCCCACTCGGCGTCCGGCAGCTTGTCCACCTCGTTCACCGGGTAGTAGGCCATCATGTAGATCTCCGCCTCCGGCAGCAGCCGCTGTATCATGGCGATGATTTTCCCGTAGTTCTCCATCAGCTTCTCCACACGATAATCTGTTCTGCTGATGTCGTTGGTGCCGATATTGATGAATATCTTCCTCGGCTCCGTGGCGAACACCATCTCTTCCATATGCCGCAGCATGTCCTCCGTGGTGAAGCCTCCCACGCCCCGGTTGTAGATCACCGCATCAATCCCCTCGGTCATCCGCAGCTCGTCTATGGGGAACTGCTCCATCAGGGAGGAGCCTGTGAAGAGGATCTCCCCCTTCCTCACCTTTTCGTTCAGCACCCGGTAGCGCTGCAGCCTGTCCTGCTGCTCCTGCGCTCCCCTGGCCCGCATCATTTCCATGATTTCCTGCCTGTCGGCCATCCTAACCCCTCCTCGCATCTCGTGCTCTCTCCCAGCCGGTTCCTCCTGAATGCCCTGGCTGTCCGTCACGCCCTATTACCCATCATAGCAGAAATGCGGGGAATATAACAGATACAAAATAAAAAATCTTTACTAAAATTTTGGACGTTTGGCGGATAGCCAGATCCGCAACGCCATGCTATACTGGATGTCAATTGCAGAACGCTTTGGAGGAGAAGAATCTATGGGAACCGGAATCATTGTCTGCGGCCTGAACGGCACAGGAAAGAGCACACTGGGCAAAGCCCTTGCGGAAGCGCTGGGGCATCATTTCATCGACAGCGAGGACATCTATTTCCCCAGGGCGGAGGCCTATGCCTCCCCGCGCACCCGGGAGGAGGCGGAAGCCGTGCTGCGCGGCGAAATCCAGGCCCATCCGGATTTCGTCCTCTCCACTGTGAAAATGGAACATGGGGAAAGCTTCTATCCCTTCTTCCGCTGGGCCGTGCTGATCCATGTGCCCAGGGACATCCGGCTGGAACGGGTCAGGAACCGCTCCCTCCAAAAGTTCGGCAGCCGGATGCTGCCCGGCGGCGATTTATATGAGCAGGAGGAGCGCTTCCTGGAAGCCGTGGCCGCCAAGGCGGAGGATTCCGTGGATGAATGGGTCAAGGCCCTGGACTGCCCTGTGCTGCGGGTGGACGGGACGAGGCCTGTGCGGGAAAACGTGGCGTTCCTTGCGGGACAGCTGGAACGCAAGCTTCCCTAATACCACTTCGCCTGCTCTCCCCAAATCCGTGCATACTCCCCGCCGGCCCTGACAAGCTCCTCATGGCCGCCGCACTCCACCACCTTTCCCGCCTTCATCACCACGACCTTGTCCGCATGCCTGCAGATTCCCACCCTGTGGGAAATGATGACGGAGGTCTTCCCCTGGATCAGCTTCAGGAACCCCGTGAGGATCTCATACTCCACCAGAGGATCCAGGGCGCTGGTGGGCTCGTCCAGCAGGATCAACCCGCTGTCCCGGAACAGCCCCCTGGCGATGGCCACCTTCTGCCACTCCCCGCCGGAGAGCTCGCTGCCGCCGAACTCCCGGCCCAGCTGGGCGTCCAGGCCGCCCAATCCCTGCACCAGCTCCTGGATCCCCACAGCCCGCACCACCCCGCGGATGCGCTCCTCATCCTCCCTGCGGGTGAAGTCGCTGATACAGATGTTCTCCCGCAGGGAGAAATGATAGTGCACGAAGTCCTGGGGCACCAGAGAGACGTCCCGGTAAAGCCCACTTTTCCGTATCCGCGCTATGTCCCGGCCGTCATAATATACGCCCCCTGAGCAGGCCTCATACGCTCCCGTCAGCACCTTGGAGAGGGTGGTCTTGCCGGAGCCGTTGACCCCCACGATGACCACATGCTCCCCCTTTCTGATGGTCAGGTCCACCCCGTCCAGGGCATCCCTGTCCCCGCCCGGATACCGGAAATGCACGCCACGCAGCTCCACTTCCCGCTGAAAGGGCCGGTAATCCTCCTCCCCCTCCTTTTCCGTCTCCGCCCGGAAGAAGTCATAGTATTCCTCCACATGATGCCAGGACTGCAGGAACCGGGCCACGTATTCGCTGAGCATGGAGAGATTGTCCTGCAGCAGGCCGAAAGCCGTGAGGCAGGCCGCGAACTGCCCTACCGCCAGCCCGCCCCTGACCATCAAGAGCAATGCGATGGCCACATTCGCCACATAGCTCAGGTTCTTCAGCATCACCCCGGCCGCGGACAGCCTGATGGCCTTCAGCTCCAGCTCCTCCATCTCCCGGACCACCTCCACATTGGCCCCCACCCATTTCTCCTTCAGGAACCCGGCGAAGCCCATGGTGCGCATCTCCTTCACAGGCTCCTTGGTGCAGAAGAGCTGCCACAGATACCGAAGCCTCCTCCTTTTCCCCGACTGCTCCCTGTAGGTGCCACTCCTCCTCTTCTCGTTCAGGACATCGATCAGCAGATGGGGCAGCACGCCCAGCACCGCCCCGGGCAGGAGCCATAGGGAAAAGCTGCCCACCACGAAGAAAGTGCTGACGCAGACCAGCGCCGATTCCACGTCCATCAGCAGATAGGAGAACATCCTGCTGGCGGCCAGATGCCTGGAATAGGCCGCGTCCGCCTTCCGGAAGCTGTCCAGCACCTTCGCCTCCTCCAGGGCCTCCAGCCGCAGCCTCCTGGCGTAGCCATACATGTTCCAGCCGTAGGTGCCCTCCTTCCTGCCCTCCCCGTACAGGCCCACCGCCCGCAGCAGCATGGTGCAGACCGCGGGGAAAGCGATGCAGATGCACAGATATATGATCTTTCGTTTAAAATGATTATATTTCCGCCGTCCAGCTCCGCCGCCAGCTGGAAGATCTCCGCCGTCAGGACAGGCTGCCACACCTGCAGCACGCCCTCCGCGATGCTGGTGAGCAGCTTGCCCCACAGCAGAAAGGGCATGAACCTGTTCATGTCCACCATGGCCTGCCGGAAATATCCCAGATGCTTCCTCATCCCGCTCATAGTCTGCCACCTGTCCTTTCCTGACCGATTCCTTCCCCGGCTCCTTCGGCTTCCGCCCGCTTCCCTGCCGTATCCCGTGGACAGGGACAGGATTGTAGCTGCTCCGGGCCCTCCGCATACCAGGAGCTCTGGGCCAGGTACATCGTCCTGTACAGCCCCTCTGTCCCCATCAGCTGCTCATGGCTGCCGTCCTGGACGATCCTGCCGCCGTCCAGCACCAGGATGCGGTCTGCCAGCCTGGCGCTGGCCAGGCGGTGGGAGATGATGATGGTGCCGTTTTTATGGAAAGTCCGGACGAAGTTCTCATACATGCGGCTCTCGGCGATGGGATCCAAGGCCGCCGTGGGCTCATCCAGCACACAGAACGCCGCGTCCGCCAGAAAGGCCCTGGCGATGGCCACCCGCTGCCACTGCCCCCTGGACAGCCCCCTGCCCTCCGCCTCCAGATGCCCCAGGCTCTGCTCCAGCCCCTTTCCCTCCCGGATAAGCTGCGCCCCGCCTGCCTGCTCCAGGGCCTCTTTGATCCGCCCGTCCTGGGAGAGCGCCTGGATGTCCCCCAGGGCCACATTTTCCCGCAGGGTCAGCTCATACTCCTGAAAATCCTGGAACACCACGGACAGGCACTTCCTCCGCAGAGGCTCGGACAGGTCCCGCACGTCCACGCCTCCCATGAGCACCCGCCCCGCGTCCGGCTCATACAGGCCGCAGAGCAGCTTTACCAGAGTGGACTTCCCGGCCCCGTTCTCCCCGGCGAAAGCCACCCGCTCTCCTGCCTTGATGCGGAACGTCACATTCTTCAGCACCTGCCTGTCCGTGCCCGGATAGGTGAAGCTCACGTTCTCGAAAGCGATGTCCCCATGGGCCAGCGCGTCTACATCGCGCCTGTCCCCGCGCTGGGGCAGCCTTAAGAACTCTCTGTAATACGCCACGTCCAGGGCGCTCCGGAAAGTGTCCGACACCGTCCAGGCGGCGTTGAGCATCTGCCCCGTAATGGAATGCAGGGAGCCCGCCACTGCCGCGAACTGCCCCACCGTGACCCTTCCCTGCAGGAACAGATGCGATAAGGTGATGATGATAAAGATGAAATAGGTGATGTTCAGGAACCTGCTGCCGCCCTCCAGGGCCAGCACCCTGCCCCCTGCCTTTCTGGTCTCCGCCTCCACGCCCCCGGCAAAGCGCCGCCATTTCTCCGCCATCAGCTCCTGGCTTCCGAATACCTTCATCTCGTACATGGCGTCCGGATTCTGCATCAGGCGCTTCAGATCCTCCAGCCTGCGCTCCGAGGCAGTGGTATCCCGTATCAGGGCATGGAGCCGCCTGGTGGCCTGGAAATTCAGGGCCAGCATGGGGACTGCCAGCAGGAAAATGCCCGCCCCGATCCAGGGGGACACCGAGGCATAGACCCCCAGCATGATGAAAATGGACAGGAGCGTCTGCACCGTGCGCACGCTTCCGCCAAAGCAGCTCTTCACGTTCTCCCAGGGCTCCCCGCCGATCCGCTGGAGGATGCCCTGCACCTCCTGCGACTCGAAAGCGGCGTACTCCAGCCTGTCCAGCTTCTCCATGATGTCCGGCCCCATCTTCCCGATCAGCCGGATCTCCAGGGCCTTGTCCTCATATCCCTGGAGCCGCTCCATGACGAACCACACAAGCAATGTGGCCACCAAAGCGCTGCCTGTGGCGATGAGCCTCTCCACCCCCTGTCCCGTGGCCCCGAAATGCACGCCGCCGTCCACCAGCCTCTGCACCAGCACCACCCGGAGCCCGCCGAAGAGCCCCGGTATCAGGCATACCAGAATGTACAGAAAAGCGTTCCAGGGCGCGTATCTTACCGTCAGCCCCAAGGCCAGGGCGCAGTTCTTTATTATCTTCATGATGTTCCCTCCTAGGAATTTCAGTCAAGAACATTATAGCATCTTGCCGGGCCTCCGGGGCATTCCTGTCACTTTTTGCAGGCTTCCCGTCACTTTCTGCACACTGGCAGATATTGACAGGAAAATAGGCACCAAAATAGCGAGGCCGGAATTTATCCGCCCGCCGTATTTTTTGCATGTTTTTTCACGCGTCAGTTGACAGACTTCCAACAAAAACACATTATCTGCCGGCATCCTGCAGCCGCACCACCACCCGGAACTCCCCGTCGCTGTAGTCCGTCGCCAGCAGCCCGCCGTATCTGTGGGCCAGGCGCTCCGCGCTGCGCAGTCCCAGGCCGTGCCCTACGCCGTTGTCCCGGCCCCGCTTCCCGGAGACGTAGCTTATCCCTTCCCGGCGGGGTTCCACGGAGGTGTTCACTACCGTAATATAGTAGAATTCCTCCTCCCGCCGCATGCGCAGCCCAATCCGCCCCTGCCCGTCCAACCGGGCGCAGGCCTCCAGGGCATTGTCCAGAAGGTTCCCCAGAATCACACAGAAGTCCACTGCCTCTATCCCTGTCTGCGACAGCTGGCAAAGCTGCAGGGACAGCTCCGTGCCCTGCCTCCCCGCAAGATAGAGCTTATCTCCCAGCAAAGCGTCCACCGGAGCGCAGCCCGTCCTGGCAGGAATCATCCGCCGCTCCACATCCCGCCGGAAGCTGTCCAGGTAGTCCGCAAGCTCCCCGAAACGCTCCTCCTGGGCCAGGATTTCCAGCACCTTGATATGGTTCTTCAAATCATGCCACAGCTCCCTGGTGCGCTGGTACTGCTCCTCCACGTTCCTCAGATATTCCATCTGCCGGGCCCGGTCGGCATTCCCGGCAGAATCCCCGGGCATCCCTCTATCGCCTTTCCCGCCCCGGCCCTGCATTGGTGGCTCCATGGCATTCCTGCCATAACCTCCTGCCGGAATTCCTGTGGCGCTTCCGCCATAGCCCTCCGGCGGCCCCATGACGCTTCCGCCCCATCCCTGCGCCCAGGACTCCATTGCGCCTGCACCAGCCTCTCCACATAGCCCCGCCAGATCCCGCATCCTCCGCCGTCTCCCCAGATACCCATAGCAGAAAAACAAAAGGAGCATCCATGCCTGCGCGCCGAACGCCCTGACCAAATCCTGCTCCCGCCACCCCCGCAGCGTCAGCCCCAAGAGCAGCAGCATCCCGAGGATGCCCTGTCCCTCTTCCAACAGGGCGTCCCTCCGGCCCTGCCAGAATCCGGCCGCGGCCCCCATAGTGCCGGGCCGATTCCAATCAGGCCGCTTTTCGCCCCACGGCTTCCCCGCGGAGGGAATCCCTCCGTTCCCCCCACAGCCGTCCCACGCTCCGCGCATCCCTGCGCCGTCCTCCTCCGCCTTCCACCGATACAGCATCCTCCAAAGCGGGAACAAGAGCAGCATGCTCTCCGCCAGCAGCACCCTGACCGCAAACAGCGCCCCGCTCTCCCCTCCCGGCCCCGCGATTCCCTGCAGAATCAAATCCGCCATCCGTATCATCCCTGCCCCATAGACGGCAAATTCCAGGAAACCCACAAGGGCTTCCGCAAAACGTGCCTCCGGCGCTGCCAGTCTCCCATTTCCGGCGCCTCTGCCGATTCCCCTGTCTCCCTGCGCCCCGTTGCCTCCTCCGTGCGGCAATGTCCCTGACGCCCCTTCTGTGCCTGCCGCCTTCATTCTCAAAGCCCCCATCCTGCCCCATACAGCGCTTTCCCTTCGGCGCAGACACAGGGCAATCCAAATCACCAGGTTCCCTGTCAGCAATATCCCGTTCACCATATCGAATTCCGCCATCCGCGCCACCCCCTTCTCCTCTGTCAGTCCCTCGCTACCCTTTCCGCAGCATCAGCCTGCGGTTCACTTCCTTCTCATACCCCCGGCTTATGGGAACCTCCGTCCCGTCCTCCAGCCACAGGCTCCTCCCCTTCCAGCCGCGCACATACCGTTCCTGCACCAGGTAGCTTTTGTGGCACCGCAGGAACCCGCCGCCCTCCAGCTCCCGCTCCAGCTCGTCCAGCTTCCGGTAAAAAGCATGGCTCTCCCTGCCGGTGTGCAGCACTACCACCCGCTTCCTGCTCTCGAAGTACAGGATATCCTCCCTGGGGACCCTGCAGGTCTGATGCCCCTGCGCAAAGGAAAACCAACATGCCTCCCCCAGCTCTCTGCCGCAGTCCTCCATCACCCGGGTAAGCTCCCGCTCCGCCTCCTCCTTCAGCAGATACCGGAACGCCCTGACCTCATACCCCTTCCTGGCATATTCCGAAAGGCTGGTCAGGAAGACGATCATGCACTTCTCCCCTCTCTGCCGCAGGGCCCTGGCCGTCTCCAGCCCGTCCATCCCGGGCATGCGGATGTCCAGAAATACTACATCCATATAATCATCCGGCGCTTCCAGGGCCGCTAAAAGCGCCTCCCCGTCGGCATACTCCGCCACCTGGATGTCCGTCCCCCTGGCGAAGCTGTCCTTTACCAGAATGTCCCTGAGATATGTCCGAAAAACCGCCTCATCGTCACAGATTGCTATCCTCATCCTTCCATCTACTCCTACTGCATGATTCTTCTCCCATTATAGGGCATATCCTGCAAAAAATCATCCATTATCTTCCGCCGAAGCATCTGACGCGACAGCCATGGCCTACAGGTTCGATGCAAAAGGCTGGGGCGCGTCCAAATATTCAGACACGCCCCTACCTTTTATCTGCGCTTTCCTCAATCCTCCAGATACTCCCTGTAATCCGCCTCGCTGGCAAAGAGGACATACCTCCCGTCCACCAGCCCCATGTATCCCTCCGAAGTATTATATCCTTTCATAAGATTACCTCCTGTCCAAAATCAGCTCTCGTCCGCTGTTCTGGATAAAAGGTAACATTTTTTGAGGGTCATAAAACTCCCTCAAAACGCCGGGGCCTCAGCCATGCTATGTCACAGCCTCCGGCACGTCCTCCAGGAACACTTCCGCCTCCTTCAGGAACCCCTCCGTCCACGCCATCAGAAGCTCCGCGTCCTTTTCCATCAGCCCTGTCTTCTTATATTTATAGGTAAAGGAGGGCTTCCCGTAGGCTGTAAAGGACAGGCTCGGGCCGAACCTGCGCAGGACTTCCGGTATCTTCGCCGGGTTCACCTCCGCGTCCGGGCGGAAGAGGAACGTAATCTTCTCGTTCTTGCCCTTGATGTCCGTCATATACAGCTTGTGGGCCGCCACCCGGATCAGGGCGATGCGCAGCAGGTTGTCCACGGATTTGGGGATCTCCCCGAAGCGGTCCAGCAGCTCGTCCCGCATGTCGTCCCGCTCCTTCTCGTTCTCGATGCCGGCGATCCGCTTGTAGATGTCCAGCTTCTGCACCTCGTTGACGATATAGGCAGGCGGGATGAAAGCGTCCACGTCCAGGTCGATCACCGTGGCGAAGTCCTGGGCCACCTTTCCCCCCTTCAGGCCCTGCACGGCCTCGTTCAACATCTTGCAGTACAGGTCGTACCCCACCGCCTCCATATGCCCATGCTGGCGCACCCCCAGGAGGTTCCCCGCCCCCCGGATCTCCAGGTCCCGCATGGCGATTTTGAAGCCGCTGCCTAAGTCGGTGAACTCCCGGATGGCGGAAAGGCGCTTCTCCGCCACCTCCTTCAGCATCTTGTCCCGCCTGTACATCAAAAAGGCGTAGGCGGTGCGGTTGGAACGGCCCACCCGGCCCCGCAGCTGGTAGAGCTGGGACAGGCCCAGGTTATCGGAATCGTGGATGATCATGGTGTTCACGTTGGAGATGTCCAGCCCGGTCTCGATGATGGTGGTGGACACCAGCACGTCGATCTCCCCGCCGATAAAGTCGAACATGATCCGCTCCAGCTCGCTCTCCTTCATCTGGCCGTGGGCGTAGGACACGTTGGCCTCGGGCAGCAGCGCAGCCAACTGGGCGGTGACGTCCGCGATGTTGTTCACCCGGTTGTACACATAGTACACCTGCCCGCCCCTGGCCAGCTCCCTGGAGATGGCCTCCCGCACCAGCTCCTCGTTGTATTCGCACACAAAGGTCTGGATGGGCTGGCGGTCCCCCGGAGGCTCCTCCAGCACGCTCATGTCCCGTATGCCGATCAGGCTCATGTGCAGCGTCCTGGGGATGGGGGTGGCGGTGAGGGTCAGCACGTCCACGTTCTCCTTGAGCTTCTTGATCTTCTCCTTGTGGGTCACGCCGAAGCGCTGCTCCTCGTCTATGACCAGAAGCCCTAAGTCCTTGAACTTCACGTCGCTGGACAATACCCTGTGGGTGCCGATCACGATGTCCACCAGGCCCTTCTGGAGATCCGTGATGGTCTTCCTGATCTCCCCGGGGGTGCGGAAGCGGCTCATGAGCTCTATGCGGATGGGATAGTCCTTCATGCGCTGGACAAAGGTGGTGTGGTGCTGTTGGGCCAATATGGTGGTAGGGACAAGGTACACCACCTGTTTGCCCTCCTGGACGGCCTTGAAAGCCGCCCGGATGGCGATTTCCGTCTTGCCGTAGCCCACGTCCCCGCAGATCAGGCGGTCCATGATCTTGCCGCTCTCCATGTCGGCCTTGGTGTCCGCGATGGCCGCCAGCTGGTCCTCGGTCTCCTCAAAGGGGAACATCTCCTCGAACTCCCGCTGCCAGACGGTATCCTTTTCATAGGCATGGCCCTGGCTGCGCTGGCGCAGGGCGTAGAGCTGCACCAGGTCCGTGGCCACCTCGCTCACCGCGCTGCGGACCTTGGTCTTGGTGCGCTCCCATTCCTTGGAGCCCAGCTTGTTGAGCTTCGGCTTCTTGGCATCGGCGGAGGCGTATTTCTGGATCACGTCCAGGCCGGTGGCCAGCACGTAGAGGTTGCCGCCGTCCCGGTACTCTATCTTGATGTAGTCCTTGACCACGCCCTCCATCTCCACCTTCTCGATGCCCTGGTAGATACCCAGGCCATGGCTTTCGTGAACCACGTAGTCCCCCACCTTCAGCTCATTGAAATCCTTGATCTTCTGGCCCTCGTAGAGCCGCTTGGCGCGCTTCTTCTTTTTCTCCGCGCCGAAGATGTCCGTCTCGGAGAGCACCACGAATTTCAGCAGAGGATACTCGAAGCCCTTGTCTACATGGCCGTAGTAGGTCACCACCTCCCCGGCCTGGACCTCCCGCAGGGGGTCTTCTGTGTAGATGGCGGTGAGCTCCTGATCCCGCAGGTCCTCCGCCAGGCGCTTCGCCCTGGTGCGGGAGCCGGACAGGAGCAGGACA
>CAOOJO010000056.1 GCA_948496895.1 uncultured Acetatifactor sp.
TATCGGCGCGTGGCTCAGCTTGGTAGAGCGCTGCGTTCGGGACGCAGAGGTCGCAAGTTCAAATCTTGTCGCGCCGACTTGACAAATCCCCAAAGAAAAAGGTCTGCACCGCAGACCTTTTTCCATCCCATGAACCAAAACCCTCTTACCCCAGATTCGCGGAGCCCCCTTTCGAAAGCGTCTTTGCAACCTCCACGCCGTCCAGCTCCTGCACGGACTGGCCATGATGCACGGCCAGATACGCCGCCACGCCGGCAGCCTCCCCGATCTGGTTCAGGTTCACCATCACCCGCAGCGCCCCATAAGCCCCCATATCCGCGTTCAGCATGCGGCCGGCCGCAATGAAGTTCTGCCATCTCTCCCCAACCAGACAGCGGAAGGGAAGCTGATAATAAGTAGGCACAGGCTCCTCGTCCGCAATGCCCTTTTCCCTGCGCCAGTTCCCTCTGGTCACAGTGCCGTCCGCATTCTCCCTGGTATAGCTTCCGTCAATATAGCGCAGCTCGATTCCCCTGTCCCCGAAATGCATATCAGCGCCATAGGTTCCATTGAGGATAGCGTCCTCATAACGCATCCCCAGAAGCAGGTCGTTCTCATTTGCCTGGTATATGGTCTTATAATGAACGCTTTCCCGTATTCCGATATAGGAACAGGACGCGAGATTGTTGTACACCACATCCTGCTTTCCATATTTGTTCAACATCTCCACAATGGCCCGGGCTTTCCTGCGCCCCTCCGTCTCGGCCTTCGTCAGCCCCTGCGCGCTGTCGCAGCGGTAGCCCACCACATGGGTGTCCGCGCGCATGGTGATATCCCTGCATCTGGGCAGACGGTTGCTCCACCCATAGTCGTCCTCCAGGCCGAACTCCCTCCCGTACCTGCGGATCAGCTTCTGGACATCCAACCCTTCCGCGTCTCCCTGGAGCAGGAAGCAGCTGGTGGGCGGCTGTATGTTCTCATGGACATAGGATTCTATCCCCAAATCCCGGGCCAGGTCCCCGTCTCCGGTGGCATCGATGAAAAAGTCCGCCTTCACCGCCCCGCGCCCGTCCTTGTTCTCCACGAAGACGGCCGTGACCTTGTCCCCCTCCGTGTCCAGCCCCACATAATAGGTATGGAACAGATACGCCGCGCCGCTTTCGTCCATCAGCCTGTCCAGCTCCACCTTCAGCTCCTGGGGATTGAAGCAGTGGGAATCGGCCCAGTCCACATATCCGGCGTTATAGGGCTCCAGCCGGTCGGTGACCTCCGCGCTGAGCCCGGCGACAATCTGTCTCTTCTTCTCCGTATCCATATAGGTGTGCCATACATTCACCAGGCCGTTTGTGGCCACGCCGCCGAAGCAGTTCTGCTTTTCGATGAGCATGACCCGCAGGCCCAGCCTTGCGGCACGCACGGCTGCGAATACGCCGGTGGCGGAGCCTCCCACCACGCATAAGTCCCCCTGCCATATGACAGGCGTCTGTCTTTGCCGTTCATAAATATACATTATCCCGCACCTCCTGACATTTGGCGTCCCTGAGGATAAGCCGCCGCACACCGGCAGTCCGCCGGTGTGCGCAGCCTTCCTAAAGCTATTACAGGCCCAGCTCCTTGTCGAATCCTTTCTGGTCTTCCGGAAGGGCATCGTATTTGTCGCGGTATATCTGGAGAATCTCCTCATAGCCCATGTCCGTTATCTGCTGCTTGAAGGCCTCCCAGTCTCCCTCCATGTTCTTCTTGCCTGTGATGAAGTTCATCAGCTCCTCTTCCATATAGGTCTTGATAGGGGTCATGACCTCGGACTTGCGCTCCTGCTCCTCTTCCGTGAAGAGAATTGCCATCTTGGGATCGTATCTGCCGAAGTCTTCAGCCTTCAGCCTGTCATTGGCATCCCAGATAATCTGTTTGCTACGGTCATTCAGGCTCGCGTCATAACAGTCCTGATCGATGGGAATCCACATGCCGGTTCTGGCATCCAGGCCTTTTTCTGTCCGCTCCTCGGGCTCGATCAGCCATTTCTTCTCGCCGTCCACCACCTCATAGGTCTCTCCCTCTACGCCCCAGTTCACCAGGTCGATCATCTCCTGGGAGAGCTGGTAGTCGATCAGGGCCATGATTTCATCAATGTGCTCGGACTTGGCGCTCACTGCCGTAGACCAGGCTCCCCTTCCGGTAGGCGCCTGCACCCAGGACTGGCCCTGGCCGATTTCTGTCTCTACAAAGGGCATGGCGTCGATTTCAAAGTCCGGATCGTTTTTCTTTCCGTTGCCTACCCAATCGCCTTTGGACTCCGTGTACAGCGCGCCGGTGTATTCACCGAACCAGAAGAATACCTTTCCGCTGACCACCCTGTCTATATACTGGTCGTCAGAGACCGTGGCGAATTCCGGATCGATCAGGTCGGCCACGTAGAATTTCTGCAGCGTGGCGATAGCCGCCTTGAACTTATCCGTCATAGCGCCGTACTCATAGGTGCCCGTATCCGCGTCCAGATAAAAGCCCGAGGTGCACTGGTACAGGTTCCCCACCACGCCTATCAGATTGCTTGCGCCCCAGCGGTTGGAGATGGGGATGGAATCCGGATATTTCTCCTTCAGCGTCACCAGCGCGTCGTACAGCTCATCGATGGTGGTCGGCACGGGAATGTTCTCTTTTTCGAAGATATCTTTCCGATAGAGAGACATGATCGGCGCCTGCCCTCTGGTGTTGAAGTTGGTCAGGCAGTACAGATGCCCTTCCGAGTCCACCGTGTCATAGTAGATGGCGGGAATCTTTTCCATCCAGGCCTTCAGGTTGGGCATCTTGTCGATATAGTCCATGAAATCCACGAACAGGCCCTCGCCCGCGAACTGATCCACCAGCGTCTTGTTCACCAGAATCATGTCCGGCAGCTCTCCTGAATTCAGCTTCAGGTTCACCACCGTCCATACATCGGAGGTAGGGGCCAGCGTCCAGTCGATCTTCACATTGGTGTACTTTTCATACTGCTCGTCCGCCCACTGGGTCTTGTCCCTGCCAAAATCCGCCGACAGGGCCGTAATCTCAAGGGGCTCCGCCAGAGGGAATGTATAGGCCGCCTGCGCGTCGTCCCCGGACTCCGTGGACTCTCCCGCTTCCGATGAGGCATCGCCCGTCCCTTCCTCTTCCGATGACGGCTCCTCCGGGCTCTCAGCCTCCCCGCCTGTCTCCTCCTGCTTCGACTCCGGCGCGGACTCAGACCCCTGCGCGTCCCCGCAGCCTGTGGCCAGCAGCGCCATTGCTCCCGCGGTCAGCAGTGCCATTGCCTTCACATGTTTCCTTTTCATAACTGTTCTCCTTCCTTTTGTGGTTTGTTTTTATGATTCCAACGCCCGAGAGCGTTAAATCCATCCTCACCCTTTCACGGATCCAATCATCACTCCGCTGGCAAAATATTTCTGTAAAAACGGATAGACGCACATGATCGGCAGCATGGCCACTATCATGGTGGCTGCCCGGATTGTCCGGGGATTCACGTTGATCTGCACCATGATGTCCCGCATCCCCTGGCTGCTCATGTCCATGTTCACGATCAACTGCCGCAGGTACAGGGACAGTGGCTGCATCTTGGAATCGTTTAAGTAGATCAGCGCGTCGAAATAGCTGTTCCAGCTTCCCACGATGGCGAACAGCGACATCGTGGCCAGAAGGGGCTTGGACAGCGGGACGATCACCTTCCAGAAAATCTTGAAGTGCCCGGCCCCGTCGATGTAGGCCGCCTCCCGCAGGGCCGCCGGGATGTTCTGGAAGAAGGTGCGGTAAATGATGACATTGTAGGCCGACACGGCCCCGGGCAGCATCATGACCAGCGGATTGTCCAACAGCCCCAGGTTCTTGATTACCATATAGGTGGGTATCATGCCGCCCCCAAAGAACATGGTGATCATGAGGACAATCGTAAGAGGCCTCCTTCCCGAGAAGCTGTCCACCGACAGCGGATAGGCCATCAGCCCGGTGAGCAGCACCGAGGCCACCGTGCTCCCCGCCGCGTAGAATATGGAATTCGCGTAGGCTCTGCCGAACCTGGCGTCCCTGAAGACATACTTATAGGCATCTATATTGAATTCCACCGGCAGCAGCACCACCTCCCCCCTGGACACGGCTCCCGTATCGCTGAAGGATATGGACACGATATAGATCATAGGAAACAGGATGACCAGCATCAGCGCAAGCAATACCCCATATATCACAATATCTCCAAAACCAAATCTGTTCTTTTTCATAGATGTCCCTTTTCCTCTTTCCGGCCCCTTACCAGAGGCTGTTCTCGCTTACCTTCTTGCTGAACGCATTGGCCCCCCAGACGAACACGAAGGATATCACCGACAGCATCAGCCCGATGGCCGCCGCGTAGCTGTAGTTGGAGTTCTCCAGCCCATATCTGTAGGTATAGGTGGAGATCACGTCCGCCGTGCTGTAGGTGGCAGGGCTGTACATCAACAGGATCTTCTGGAAATCATTGGAGAAAAGGCTCCCCATCCGCATGATCAGGAGGATGACCGTGGTAGGCATGATTCCCGGCAGGGTGATGTAGAGAATCTTCTGCAGCCGGTTGGCCCCGTCTATCCTGGCCGCCTCATACTGCTCCATATCGATTCCCGCCAGGGCCGCCAGATAGATGATCGATCCGTACCCGACCCCCTGCCACAGCGAAGACCCGATGTACAGCGACCTGAACCACCCCGGCTCCGAGAAGAAGTTCACCGCGCTGCCCCCCAGGGCCACGATCAGCCTGTTGACGATGCCGTCCACGGAGGAGAAAAGCTCCTTCATCAGCCCCACCAGAATCACTACCGATATGAAATGGGGCAGATAGGTCACGGTCTGCACCAGCTTCTTATATCTCGCGTGGCGGACCTCATTCAGCAGCAGCGCCAGGAGGATGGGGGCCGGAAACGTCCACAGCAGGGAGTACAGGCTCAGCAGCACCGTATTCTTAATGATGCGGAAGCAGAATGGATCCCGGAAAAACTGGATAAAATATTTCAGGCCCACGAACTCGCTGTGGAAGAATCCCTTCGAGGGCGTATACCTCTCGAATGCCATCACGATTCCGTAAATGGGAAGATACCTGAAGACGACCACCATGACCAGGGGCGCCAGGCACATGGCGTAAAGCTCTCTGTCCCGCATCCAGATTCGGCTCCATCCGAATCCGTGTTCTTTCTTTTTCTTTCTGCCCAAGGCTGCTACCTCCTTACCGTGAGATTTGCGATGTGTTCGTAACATGCCTTGATTATATGGATTACACAACGCGGGCGCAATCGGCAGTTTCGTTTCATATAGATTTTTTCTGATATTTCAGGCTTTCCGCAATCGGCTTTTTTACACCTTACATATAGCCGATTGTGTTTTCCCCGCTGTATGCTATAATATTTTTGTTCAATCTGTACAGTTTTCAAAGGAGATCCGTATGAAGCCCAGATTTATCCAGTCCCAGCTTTCCAGATTTCAGGAACCGTATCCGGGAACCTTTCTCCTGTTGTTCATGTGCATTATCTTGATTCTGGTTCCCTGCGCGCTGATCACTTCCTATGCCGACCGCCTGATTTCGGAGAAGATCCGCTCCGCGAACCAGAATTTCCTCTACGCCGCTGCTGACTCCATCGACAGCTCCATCCGCATGCCCATCGAGCAGAGCTCCCTCATCATAGAGACCAATTTCCCCGATTATTACAGCCTGCTCTATGCCGACTCCATCTCCCGCAGCGACACCGTCCTCTCCTCCTACCGCCTGAACAATGCCTTATACGGCAGCAACTACAGCCTGTCTCTCTTCCATACCACAGTCCTGTATTTCAAAAATCCGGGCATCGTGCTCACCGCTTCCGGCTCCTACGACGCCCAGACCTTTTTCCAGAAAAAATATATTTTTGCCGACTATCCCGCCGATTACTTCGACCGGCTCATGGAGATGCCTTTCAAGAGCCAGCCCTGTCCCGCCACGCCCATCCTGACCAGGGACATACGGGGAGACGAGACGATATATTACGAGTCCGTCATCCCCTTTGCTATCCATCCTGTCAATTCCTCTCCCGCGGACGCCCTGTTCATTTTCCTTTTCAGCGAAGTCGAGCTGAACAGAATGCTGGATTCCATCAACTCCAACCAGAGCTGCTACATCTATCTGATGGATACCGTGACCGGAAGCATCTTAAACCACCCCTCCGACACGGACTATGCCTCCCAGCTCTCCCTGTCGGAGCAGGCGTATTCCGGTTCCTCGGGCTTCATGACATTGGAGGGCGACTCCGGGAGCTGTCGGGTGCTCTGGTGCAATTCCGGCGTGAGCAAGCTGCGCTATATCTGCGTGGAGCCCAGGCTCCTGATCACCAGGCAGCTGCGGACGTTTTTGATGCTGACCTATTCCATCACCTTCGTGGTAGTCATCATCATGATCCTATGCCACAGGATCTTCGCTCGCTGGCTGGCCAGAATCCTGTCGCCTATGTTCCTGCGGCTGGAGAAGGCCTTCCACCTGGATAAGAATCCGCCCTCCCTGAAACGGAACGATATCCGCTCCCTGAAGGAGGCATTGGACCTGCTGTGCACCCAGTATGAGGCCAATTACCCCAATCTGGTCAGCTCCTTTCTGTCCAGGCTTCTGCAAAACGATGTGACCGATGAGGAGATACTGGAATTCTGCAGCCATTTCACCGCGTTCCAGCCCCAGGACTACTTCTCCATCCTGGTGATCCGGACGAATTTCTGGTCCTATGAGGAGACGGCGCCCCTGTCCCCCCAGGATGTCCTGGCCAGCCTGCGGGAGCAGATGAAGGATTACGGATATGTCATCTCCCTGCGCGACGGAACCGACTGCCTGTTGTTCCTCACCGCGTGCACCCAGCAGAAGCTGAAGAGCCTGCGGAGCCGCTTCCTCCATAGCCTGAAGGACATCGCCCCGCGTCTGCCGGAGTTCGTCTGCGGGCAGAGCGCCGATTACCACAGCATCCATGAGACATGCCACCATTACCACCAGGTGCTGAACCTTCTGGACTATTATGGCATCGCCTCCGAAAGGGCGGTCTACTCCATGGAGGATCTGCGGTCTGCCTCCGTCTGCGTCCTCTCCGCAAAGGAAAAGGACAGGATTCTGGCCCTTGCCAGCCATTCCCCCAATGAGTGCCTGGCCTACATCAGCCAGCTGATGTCCTCCTGGAAGAAGCAGAACGTGGGCTTTGCCTATTACCGGAACACCGTGACAGAGCTGCTTTTCCTGCTGCAGCAAATCTTGTGCGAGCTGACCATCCCCTTCTCCGCCGTCTTCCACGACAGCGAGGGCGACCTGGCCGTCCGGGCGGAGCGGATCCTCACCCCAGGCCCCCTGGAGCACCTCTGTCTGGAGGCCTACAGACAGCTGACAGAGGTGATGAAGGACCGGAACCTTTCCATAGAGCAGGCGGAGCAGACCCTTCTGCAGTACATCGAGGAGCATCTCGCCGACATCAACCTCACCGTGCTGTCCGATGTGGCGGGGATGAACCAGAATTACCTGAGCCATTATTTCAAAAAGCATTTTGGGATCACATTCCTGGATTATGTGACGCGAAAGAAAATAGAAAAGGCAAAAGAGCTGCTGACGGGTACCGACCTGACCTGCAAGGCCATCGGGGAGAGCCTGGGCTATCACGACCCCAACACCTTCATCCGGTCCTTCAAGAAGCTGGAGGCGGTGACCCCCAACGAATATCGGCGGATGCGCAAAAAGCAGCCCGGGTAGGGCTGCTTCCACGTCTTCCGTCCGTACGGCGCCTCACCGCGCCGTTTCTTTCTCCTGGTAGAACATCCGCCGCAGGGTGCAGATATCCTTGGGCAGGGCCTCCCTGTCCTCCACATCGTGGAGCTTCCTGACCCAGGCGTAATACTCGTTGGCCAGGGGCGTGGTCAGGGCGGAGGTCTTGGTGATGTAGCCCTTGCGGATGGCCTCGTGGGACACGCTGCGCATGAACTTCCAGAAATTGTAGTAGGTCAGCTTCAGCTTGGTCATGTACCCGGCGCTGTCCTCGATGACGAAGCCCTCGATCCTGTGCCCCCGGTATTCGTAGTCCGGCTCCATGACCTCATAGTACCAGTCGAAGAATTCCTGCCAGTTGGCCAGCTGCGCCGCCCGCTCCTTGGGTTCCAGGCCCAGCTGCCCGGCCACATGGCACATGTCCTCATAGCCATACTTTTTGAATTCCATCTTATTATATACGATATCCAGAAGGAACAATCTGCTCTCCGGATACTCGATGATATGCGGGTCGTTCTCCATGTCCACGCACTCGAAGACAAAGGAGACTTCGTGTTCTTTGCAGTACGCCTTCAGCTCCTCCAGGTGCTCCGGCGTGACCTTCCGCCGCACCATCTCCTGGAAATACCCCGCGTACTGGCTGTCTATGGTGGACTTGCTGGCCAGGAACAGCGCGTCCTCATACTCATTGTAGCTGGCAATCCCCAGGAATCCGTTCTCCTTCACGTAGGCCGTCACCGGGAACTGCAGCTTATGCTGGAGCATGTCGAACCTGGTCTCGGGCCGTTCGTTGACATTGAAGAACTTGTCGTAGGCCCTGGCCACCACCTTTCCCTTCATGGTGTCCAGGTACAGACCCCTGGCCTTGGTGGTCTGAGCGTCCCAGACTCTGTCGTAGAAGGCCTTGTCCGTGTAGTTGAAGGAGGAGATATTGCCGTACTTCTTCTCCTGGATGTATTTATTCTGGCGCAGGGCCATGATGACATCGGCGATATCGCTCTCCGTCACCGCCTGCTCGTGCAGGATTTCCGGCGTCTTATACACCTCATTGGGCACCTCGACGCAGTGGATGCCCTCCCCGTCCACCTGGACGCAGCGCAGGCAGCCGCCGTACTCCACCTGCCCCTCCAGATTGAAGACCCTGTCGTTGACCTGCACGGGCAGTTGCTTGGTGTTGCGGTGCCCGTGAATCTGATAGCAGTTCTGTGGCGTGGTGTCGAAGAAGGACTCGGCTATGACCTCGAAGTCATTGTAGCTGCCCACGCCCTTGATCATCTGCTCCGTGGCCACGAAGGAGATGTTCTCCGGCAGGGTGCTCAGGCCCGCGTGGGTGACCAGGAATATCCTGTCGTCATACCGATAATAGGCGCACTGGCCGAACTTCCGGTACAGCTGCCTGACCTGCTTTTTGTCCAGCCCCGCCGCGTCCAGCTGGGGTCTGGTAATCAGCTCGAATTCCTTGGACCTGCCCGTGGTATCATTGGCCCAGTGCCACAGCCACCTCTCGTGGTTGCCCTCCAGCATCAGCACGTTCTTTCGGCCCATGATGGACATCAGAAATTCCACCACCTCCACGTTCTCCAGCCCTCTGTCGATGTAATCCCCTATAAAAATGTACATTTCATCATCCTTGATGCCGCCGTTGTCCGCCAGGTATTTCTGCAGGGCGGTGTTGCAGCCGTGGATGTCGCCGATGTGATGGACGCGCTTGTAGGAGGACATGTCGAAGAGCCTGGTCCACACCGTGTCCAGCTCATCGGGCCGAATCACCTTGATGCCCGAGGGAATCTTCTGGGTACGGAACCGGGCGTACATATTGTCGATTACCGCCTCCGGCACCCTCTTCACCACCTCTCTGTTCGCGTTCCTGCGCTTCACCTCCTGGATGGGGATGTCCGTGAAGTCCACGCAATATATCCTGTAACGGTAGGTGTCGCACATCTCCTTGTACCGGTTCATCTCGCTGGTCTTGGAATTGGTGGCGTCGATGACCGTGAAGTCGCCCCTCTGCATCCTGACCTCCAGGATGGCGAACAGGGTCTTCCACACTGTGGCGTCATTGTCCTGGCTGATTCCCTCCGTGCCGTCCGGCAGCATCACCGGGCTCTGGCACAGCAGCCGGATGTCGTCCGCCGACAGCGCAAAGGGCTTTAAGCCGTGCTGCGCGATCCAGGTGGACTTCCCGCAGCTTGCGGAGCCTCTCAATAAAAGTAAAATCCTCATTCTACACCTCTTACAAATAATCTCTATTTCATTTTTCCCGGGGAATCAATAGCTGTGAAATCAACTGCTCCACCTCATGGAGCTGCTCCCTGCTGTTCTCCCTGTGGCTGAGCCTGCGGTACTCCGAGGGGGACATGCCCTTCATGGCCCGGAAGGCCTTGGTGAACACCAGCGCGTCATTGTAGCCGCAGGACAGGGCGATGCTCTCTATGGGATACGAGGTGGAATCCAACAGCTCTCTGGCCTTTGTGATGCGGAAGGTAGCGAGGAACCTTTGGGGGGACATCCCCAGATAATTCTGGAAGAGGGTGTAGAGATAGCTCCTGTTGATGCATACATAATCCGCCACATCCGTCACCCTGATAGGGTTGCAGTAATTGCTCTGGATGAAGGACACCGCCTTCTTCACATACTGATTGCCCTTGTCCTCCTCCTCCCGGGCCACCACGCCCG
>CAOOJO010000057.1 GCA_948496895.1 uncultured Acetatifactor sp.
CACCATGCCGCAGGCCTGGAGATGCGCATACACCGTAACCGACCCCAGATACTTGAATCCCCTCTTCCGCAGATCCTTGCTCACCGCATCCGACAGCCCGTTCCGCGCCGGAATCCGCCCTTTCTGGTGCCCCATATAGAGAATCATCTTCCCCCTGGAAAAGGCCCAAAGATACTGGCTGAAGGTCCCGAATTCCTCCCGCACCTCCAGAAACCGCCTGGCATTGTGAATCACGGCCTCAATCTTCCGCCGGGACCTGATCATCCCCTCCGTCTCCAAAATCCGCCGGATATCCTCCTCCCCGTACTCCGCCACCTTTTCATAATCGAACCCGTCAAAGCACTGACGGAATATCTCCCGCTTCCGCAGCATCATATTCCAATTCAACCCGCACTGCATCACCTCCATCATCAGGTACTCGAACTGCTTCCTGTCGTCATGCACGGGTACGCCCCATTCTTCATCGTGGTATTGTATCATTTTCTCATTACACAGACACCAGCCGCACCGCTCCATATCCGTCCTCCTGCTTTCCTCCAAGCGATTTTCTTCCCCGGAATCATTTTCATACTTCAGGGACATCGCCTTTCCTACGCTTAAGGGTCGCCTCATCAACGGCAAAAAAATAAGCATCTTTGATGTGGTAAAAATATCCTTCAGCAATGACCATGGGCTGCCTCCGTTAAAAACGCCTCACCTCCGTAATGAAGGTGAGGCAACATTTTCATACCGAATAATTTGTTCCTCGCGCCATCGGTAAGCGAGAGCATTTTCGTATCGAATAATTTATACCCCGCACCATCGATAAGCGACAACATTTTCTGCTGTTAGTATATGACAATTTTGGCAAAAAAGCAATGTAATTTTTTGAAATCCTTGTCCGCGAACACATTATGGTATCCCAGATTTCTTTTTCAGCTTTTTCAACCAGGCTTATCAACAGGCTGAACGCATCATAGATCTGTCTATCATAAAATATCCTTTGAGCGGATTCCTCATCTCAGTACAGCAGACAGCATCGCAATGCCCTGCTCCGTAAACACAAAAGGCAGTTTCCTGCATCCGCCATATCCATTATCTTCTTCCAAACATGAAGTCGCAAATTGCGACTTCATGTTTTCATATTCCTCTTTTGTCAACTGGAAGCGAAATCGTTCCGGAAAACGAGCAATATTTCTTTTTGCTGTCTCATTAAGTCTTTTTGTCTCCACCTGATACAACATAGCCAAATCACTAAGAACACCAATCCTGAACGAAAAGAATAAACTATTTTAAAAACAAAATACTCCTATAAAACAAAAATCACCCCGGCCTGCGCAGCGGGCACCTGGACAAAGCCACCTTCCCCGCCAGCCCCTCCAGCCCGTTGTCCCGCAGGTAATCCTGCAGGATCGACTTCGACTGTGTGGATTCCGGCCCGATGATGATCTCCGGCACCAGCTCCTCCAGCCCGATCCCGATCTTCCGGCACATGCCCATCAGATCCAGCGGATAATACTTCTTGATCCGCTCCGTGGTGATATGATAGCAAGGCTCCACCTCGAAGTACTCCTTCACGAATGGGGACACCACCAGCCTGACCTCCCGCTCCGACAGGAAAGACGGGTGCTTGAAGGCCGCGGAGCAGCTCCAGGCATAGTTCATGGCCTTCTTGATGTCAGGGTTCGCCAGGGACAGCTCCTTCCCCCGCTTCATCAGGCGGTAGAACACCCCGGTCAGGTTATGCCCCGCCATGTCGTCCTGGTAGAACACGGTCTGCAGGGACAATGCCCCTGTGGCCATCCGCTCCAGATGCCTGCCCTGGAAAGCGATGCACACGCCCCTGCCCCGGTTCCCGTACCGCTCCCACTGGGCCGCGTCGTCCCGGTGGAGGGAGAAGCACGCCGCGTAGGCGGAGTAGTAGAATTCCTTCTTCAGCTCCTCCTGGAAAAGCTCCCTTACCCGCTCCGCCCGCTGCATGTCCCCTTCGCTCTCCAGGCGCTTCGCCACCGCATCGCACAGGCCGTCCATAAAATAGCGCATCTCCGCGGCATCGTTCATGTTCAGCACATTGTTCACCCTAAGCTGGGCATGGTGGAGCATGCCGTCCAGCGCCTGGTAGTCCGTATAGTGATAGAGGATGTCATTCTCATATTCCTTTGCCATGTAAGCCGTCCCCGTTCCTATGCCTTCTCTGCCCATGGGCATCAGAAAAAATCAGCCCCGCAATACGGAATCCCTGTATACAATCGGCGGATTCACATAAGTCAGCTCATAGGGCGCGTCCCCATGCTCCATGCGGTAGATGATCTGCACCGCCAGGCGCTTCCCCAGCACCCCTGTCTTCACCTTGGCCGTAGTAATCAGCTCCCCTACGGCATATTCCGTCCGCCCATCGTATCCGGTCACCACGATTCCCTCCGGAATCCGCTCCCTGTGTTCTGAAAGATAGGTCTGCAGGGTATGGGCGATGAAATCGCTGGCACAGACGAAAGCGTCCGGCAGCGTCTCCAGGGAATCCAGGAAATCGCCTATCTCCTTGCTATAAGAAAAGATGCCAATCTTGCCCGTCAGGCACAGCTTGTCCTCCACCGCCAGCCCATGTTCCTCCATGCACTGCCGGAAGCCCTCATATCGGTCATAATTCGTGCGGGCGTAGTGGATGTCCCCCACGAAGCCTATCCTCTTCAAGCCTCTGTCCAGCACGGATTTTGTAATCAGATAGGTGGTGTGCTTCCCCTCCAGCAAGAGCAGGTCCCCCTGCAGCTCCCCGAAATCGATTTCCGGCACCGTGTCCAGAAATACCCTGGGAATGCTCAACTGGCTGATCTGCTTTATTATCCTCTTGTCATACACATTCAGGACGATCGCGCCCTGCACCATCCCGTTGGACAGGATGGAGGGCATCCGGAAGCTGTCGGAATAGTTGGACGGCATATAGGTGTACATCAGGTTCACATTGTGAAGGGACAGCTCCTGGGCCGCCCGGTGTATGATGCTTGTCCAGAAAGTGGACGAGTTCGGCCTGGACACGATCAAAGAGACGTTCTTCTCCATGACCCCGTCGTCGATTTCCGCAAGCCCCTTCGTATAACCCAGCTCCTTGGCCTTTTGCAGGACCTTTTCGCGGACGCTCGCAGATACATTTGTATAGTTGTTGAACACCTTCCAGACAGTCACCCGCGATATCCCAAGCGCGTCGGCGATATCCTGCATCGTTACTTTGTTCATAGATTTCTTCTCTCTTGCCATACCGCGATATCTTTACCCTCATTTTAACATATTTAACTTTTTTCCGCAATGATTTTAAAAATATTAACGTGTCTTTATAGACGATTTTATGCAAAAATGCGGCCCCACGGCAAAGATGCCCGAGTCGGCCGCATTTCTATGTTCCGCATTGTCCTGCCTCCGCCCTTCCGGGCCCGTTACCTTATCTTAGGCAGAACACTCTTGCAAGCGGCGCCTCCCCGCTCATCCTCTGTTCAAGTGTCACATAGCAGCCGTCCGCCTGCCTCTCCACGGACGCTACCCTCTCGTCCCCCATGGCCGTGACCTCCCGGAATTCTCCGGTATAGGGGATCCAGACCCTGTCCTCCACGGGCGTATCCCCGCTCTCGAAGCCCTGGATGGCGTAGACGGTGCCGCCCTTCTGGGTGAAGCCGATGCCGTCCTTCTTGTAGGGCGCGCATACCCGGGTGCCGTATATGGCCTCGCCGTACCTGCCAAGCCACTCCCCCATGCCCTTCAGGGTCCTCACCGCGCCTGCCGGCAGCCGTCCGTCCGGCTGGGGCCCCACGTTGATGGCCAGGTTTCCGCCCTTCACCACGATGTCGATCAGAAGGTTTATCACCTCCCTGGGGGATTTGTAATCATCCTCGTACCGGAAGGAGAAGCTGGTGCCCAGAGTGATGCAGCTCTCCCAGGGGATGGACAGGGGCTCATCCGGCACGCACTGCTCCGGCGTCACATAGTTCTCGTAAGGCCCGCCGATCGTCCTGTCCGCGCAGAGCATCCCCGGCTGGATCTTGCGGATCTCCTCGATCACCTCTCCCAGGCGGATGTCCTGGCCGTTCCCGGCGTGCACCCAGCCCGCGTCGAACCACATGGCGTCCAGCCTGCCGTAGTTCGTCCCCAGCTCCCTGATCTGGTTCTGGGTGAAGGTCACGAAGCGCTCCCACTCCTCAGGATCCTCCTTGGGATCGTAGGAAGGGCCCCTGTATTTGAATTTCCCTCTGGGAGTATCGTCCTTCCAGTAGCTGTCCACATGCCAGTCCGCCTTGGAGAAATAGGCGGAGACGCCGATTCCCCGCTTGCGGAAGGATTCGAATAAGTGGGCGCAGATGTCCGCGTACTTGTGGGTGTGGAAGGGACAGTCCGGTGCCGTTATCTTATAATCGGAATACTGTGTGTCCCACATGCAGAAGCCGTCGTGGTGCTTGGTGGTGAAGAGGACGTAGCGCATGCCCGCCTCCTTGGCCAGGTCGGCCCATTTCTCCGGCTCGAAGCGCAGGGGGTTGAAGGTCCTGTTCAGGCCGAAATACTCCTTCTTGAACTCCTCCCCCGTCACCTCCCAGTCGATGCCGTCCCTGGACCAGTCCGCGTCCCCATCGCTCAGCGCCCAGGACTCCACCACGCCCAACTGGGAATAGGGGCCCCAGTGCATCATCAGGCCCAGCTTCTGGTCACGGAACCACTCCAGCTTCTTCAGCACCTTGGGATCCGTAGGCCATACGTAGGCCTCCTCCGTGCTGTAATTGTGGACGCCGTCCACTACCATCTCCTCCGCGGCCTGCCCTTCCTCCAGGGCCTCCCCGTTCTGTAGCACTTCTTCCATTTCTGCCATACCTCCAGTAGACCGGTGCCAGGGGGCTGCCGGGCCGCCGTGAAAGCGGCAGGGCTGCCCGCAGCCCCTGACCCGGCACTCCCCGGCGGGCCAGCAAAACATATGCTGGCATGTCCGGTTCATAGTCTCATGTCATTCAGATTCAGATCAGCGGATATTTCTTCATCCAGCCCAGCAGCTCGTCCACCGTGGTGAAGGCCAGGCCCGTCACCGTGTCCGCGCAGCCGTAGTAGATTGCAATGCGCCCGGTCTCCGCGTCCGCCAGCGCCGCGCAGGGGAATACCACGTTGGGCACATCACCGTTCTGCTCGTAGAGCTCCTCCGGCGCCAGCAGGTAGTACCTGGAGCGCTGCTTCACCTTCCAGGGCTCCTCCAGGTCAAGCAATGCGCAGCCCATGCGGTACACATAGCCGCTGCAGGTGCGCAGCACGCCATGGTAGATCAGGAGCCACCCCTCGTCCGTCTCGATGGGGCAGGGGCCGGGGCCGATCTTCATGGACTGCCATGCGGAGAAGTCCCCGCCGTAGGTGCCCATGACGAAGCGGTGGTGCCCCCAGTACTCCAGGTCAGGGCTCTGGCTTAAGAAGATGTCGCCGAAGGGCGTATGTCCCGTGTCGCTGGGCCTGGACAGCATCATGTAGCGTCCGTTTATCTTCCTGGGGAAGAGCACGCCGTTCCTGTTGTACGGCAGGAAGGCATTCTCCATCTGATAGAACGTCTTGAAGTCAAAGGTGTAGCCAACGCCGATGGTGGGGCCATGATAGCCGTTGCACCAGGTCACATAGTAGCGGTCCTCGATCCACACCACCCTGGGATCGTAGCGGTACTCCCGCTTCGTCACCTCCGGATCCTCGCCCACGAAGGTGATCGGCTCGTGGCTGATGTCCCAGTGGATGGCATCCTTGCTGAAGCCCACGAAGATGTCCATGCTCACGGACAGGCTGTCGCAGCGGAAGACCCCTGCGTACCCGTCCCCGAAGGGCACCACCGCGCTGTTGAAGATGCTGTTGGCAATGGGAGTGTCATGTCTGCCGATGATCGGATTCTGGGAATAGCGCCACACGGGCTTGTCGCACCCTTCCGGCCTCTCCTGCCACGGTATCCCCGGCAGAGCATTTCCAATGATTTTGCTCATAGTATGAACCTCCTTGTCAAATTAGTTTCCTCTATAATTATAATACATTCCGGCTTTCCTGTGAATCATGTTTCGCTACAGACAGGTTACATCCTGCATTAAGTCCTTTCCCTGTGGGTTCCTGTGAATCCGGATGTTTTGGAAAAAAGGGCCGCAGCCAAGGCTACGACCCTTTTTCGGTTGCGATGTGCTTATTCAGCTATTGTCTCAACGCCTTTGATCCTCAGGTACTCGGACAGTCCAAGGCCCTCGAAGCCTTCCTTGTACTCTTCCCATACCGCATCGTCGTTCACATCCTGCTCGCCGGCAATGAACCTTGCCTGGTTCTGGTTGAAGTAATCCCTGATTGCGGAAGCATACTCGGAATACATCTCAACGTCGTCCTGCTCGATCCAGGAGGATACGATGACTTCCTTGGTCAGGTTGGGCTCGTATGTAGTCTCGACAGCCTTCTTCTCATCGTAGTTCGGGTTGTCCTCGATGTACTTGAAGCCGATGGGTACGAACTTGGGCAGGGACTGAGGCCACAGGTTGCCCCAGGCTACCTTCTCCTGCATATCCGCATCCAGTGTATTGTTGTCGATAGCGCGATACTGGTCGGTGCCCTCCTCCTTGAAGGTCACGATGCCCACAGGGCCTCTGTTACAGCCGATGCCGTTCTCAAGCTGGAACGCATTGTCGAACCACCTTGCGATGATTTCAGGATGCTCAGCCTTGTCGGTGATGACAGCCTGCGCTCTGTACACAGAGTTGCCCGGCGTGTCGCGCAGCCAGATGCCGCCCTTGTCCGTGTTCAATACGGGCAGAACATCGAATTCGCTCTTCTCAGGAGTCTGAGCGATTCCGGAGAACTCGTTGGAGCCGTAGGCGATGGATACGCCGTACATGTCCTTATTTCCCTTGCCCTCCCAGGTAGCGCTGTCCTGGGTGAAGATTTCCTGGTCGATCAGGCCCTTCTGGTACATGCCGGCCAGCCAGCTCAGGCACTGTCTGTACTCGCTGCTCATTGCCGCGAACACCACTTCCTCGTTCTTCAGGCCAAGGCCGGTCTTATCCATGGGCAGCCCGAAGTAGCCGGTCATGGCTTCCAGATGCTTGTTGTTAGGATCTGCGGAGAAAGGAATCTCATCATTGGGGTCTCCGTTCCCGTTGGCATCCTGCTCCTTGAACGCTGTCAGCACTGCCTCCAGCTCCTCTGTGGTGGTAGGCATCTCCATTTTCACGTTCTCCAGCCAGCGGCCGTTGATGAAGGGGCTGTAGCCTACTGTGGTGTCGCCGCACACATAAGGAATGGTATAGATATGTCCGTCAGGCGCGGTCATCTTCTCCCTTACGCCGGGGAGATCCAGGATCTCCATGATCCTCGGGCAATACTGCGCATAGATATCCTCCAGGGGAATGAACACGCCCTGCTCTACGCCATAGGTCAGGATCTTGGAATCGTCCAGAATCCAGCCGCCGATTACATCCGCGTAATCGCCGGAGTTCAGGGCCAGGTTCATCTTCTCCGTGGCGTTCTCATAAGCCTGAATCTGCAGATCCACCTTCACGTTCGTCTGCTTCTCGAACTCATCTATCATGTAGAACTCGCCGGTGGAGCTGGAGTCGTCGCAGAAGATGGAGAAGGTATACGCTCCCTCGTCTACGATGGGAAGTCCCTCTGCATACATGATGCCGTTCACCTTGCCGTCCGCGTCCACTTCTGCGGGCTCCACGGAGGATTCCTCGCCTGCCGCGTCCCCGGCATCGTCTGCTTCGCTACCCCCCCTAGATGATCCCGCGTCATTACCGGAACCGCTGTCGCTGCCGCAGCCTGCCAGTGAAGTGACTGTCATCGCCGCCAGCAGCAGTACCGCTACTAACTTTCTTTTCATAATAACACTCTCCTTTTCTTTTTTATACCAAGCGGCCTTCGCCGCATCGATACCGTCTCTTTTTGTTTGTTCATGTCCTGCCATCAACCCTTTACGGATCCGATCATGACGCCCTTGACGAAGTGCCTCTGGATGAAGGGATACAGCACCAGCACGGGAATACTGCTTATGATGATCAGGGAGTACTTCATCAGCTCCACCAGCTCCTTCTTCGCGTTCAGGGCTTCCCTGGCCTCCGGCGTGGTGGCCGCCTGCTGCAGCGCCGCCTCGTTGGTGATCAGGATGCTGCGCAGCACCAGCTGCAGCGGGAACTTATTCTGGTCTGACATGTAGATCAACGCGGAGAAGTAGGAGTTCCAGTGGCCTACGCCATAGTACAGCACCATGATGGCGGTGATGGCTCCCGACAGGGGAAGGGCTATCTGGAAGAAGAACCTGCCCTGGGTACAGCCGTCGATCTCAGCCGCCTCGTAAAGCTCCTCCGAAATATTGGACTTGAAGAAGGTCCTCGCCACGATCATGTTGTACACGCTTAAGGAGCCGGGAAGAATCAGGGCCCACATGGTGTCCAGGAGTCCGCATGCCTGCACTACCAGGTAGGTAGGAATCAGGCCGCCGCCGAAGAACATGGTGATGACGTAGAATATGGTGACGATCTTCTTGCCGGAGAATCTGTCCCTGGACAGCGCATAGGCCGTAGGCAGGGTCACCGCCAGGTTCACCAGCACGCCGCACACTGTGTAAAGCACGGAATTCAGGAAGCTTCGGACAATCAAATCATCCTCGAACACTTCCAGGTAACCTCTGAAGGTGAGTCCTACGGGATGCCAGACCACCTGGCCGCCGGACACAGCCTTGGGATCGCTGACGGAGGATATGATGACCCACCACAGCGGATATGCCACGATCAGCAAAAGCACTGTCAGGATGACGAAGATGATGACATCGAATATCACATCCTCCTTACAGCGGCGTATGTTTTTTTCCACTTCGATTTCTCTCTCTTTTTTCATGCTCTCACCCCCTGCCTAGAATAAGCTCGTGCCGGACATCTTATCCGCCGCCTTATTGACGATTATGAGAATCACCAGGTTGACCATTGTATTGAACAGGCCGATGGCGGACGAGTAGGACATATTGTTGTCAAGCATACCGACCTTGTACACGTAGGTGGAAATGATTTCCGAAACGGAGGTGTTCAGGTCGTTCTGTAGTGCAAAGGCTTTCTCGAATCCGATGGAAAGGATGCTGCCGCAGCTTAGGATCAACTGGATCGTGGCCGTGGGCAGAATCGACGGGAAGTCGATGTAGCGTATAATCTGGAACTTGGTGGCGCCGTCGCACTTCGCCGCTTCATGCAGCTCCGGGCTGATGCCGGACAGTGCCGCGAAATAGATGACGGAGCTCCACCCCATGCCCTGCCATACGCCGGACCAGACATACAGGTGTCTCCAGTACTCCTTCTTCGCCATGAAGTTGATTGCTTCCCCGCCGAGGCTCTTGATGACGGTATTGATAATACCGACGGTAGGCGACAGGAACAGAATCAACATACCGCACATGACGATGGTGGAGATGAAGTTCGGCGCGTATGTAATGGTCTGAATCACCTTCCGATATCTCTTATGCCGGAAGGAGTTCAACATCAGCGCCAGAATAATCGGGATAGGGAAGGATACGATCAGGCCGTAGACGCTCAGGATCAATGTGTTCGTCACTGTCCTCACGAAATACGGCGACTCGATGAAGCGCTGGAAATAGCGCAGCCCTACCCATGGGCTCCCCCAGATTCCCTGCTTGGCGTTGAACCTGCGGAACGCGATCTGCACGCCGTACATGGGAATGTAGCTGAAAATGAAGGTCAGGATGATGCCCGGGATACAGAACGTCCACAGCGACCAGTCCTTCTTCAGTGTCTCCAGAAAGCTGCGCTTCCTGGGTTGGATGGAACCTGTTTGTTTTCCTTTCGTTTTCATATGTTCACCCCTTTGCATATTTTGAGTGGCATAGCACCTGTGTCTATTGTAAGATTTCAATAATCAAAATGTCAAGATAAATTTAACAAAAATTTTCTTTTTGTTAATTATATAAAAATTTACTGTATCTTTTTTCTAAAATCGGGCCTGTTTTTTGTATATATTTCCTAAATCAATTTTTTTGCTTTTCGTTTTCTGCTTGGTTTCAGGCTTATATTCAGCCAATTTGGCTTATTTTTGACGAAAAAAATAAAGCAATCAGGCAGTGGCCCACCCGATTGCTTTTAATATTTTGTTAACTAACTTTACGATGGAAGATCGCGACTTTCCTTGTGCAATTATGCCATATCCTCCGGAATGGCGACGTCCAGCGCCCATACCTTCCTGCCTGTGAGGGCCTCGCTCCTGGCGTCCGGGGCCTGGCCGCCCAGGCAGACCCTGGCCCTGCCTTTCCGGATGCGCAGCACGCCCTCCTCATCGTACAGCCCGAAGGCCTCCCTGGGAAGATGAATCACGGCTTCTCCCTCCTCGCCGGGGGCAAGGCGGAGCTTGCGGATTCCCTTCAGCTGGGCATTGGGCGTGCCCTC